>NZ_JAEILC010000035.1:0-111575 GCF_016307435.1 Pseudomonas sp. S4_EA_1b
CCTTGGGCTTCACCGAGTTGAATGGCGGCGCGCTCTTCGACGCTGAGTTCGGAATAGGACATGGGGCAACACCGTACCGGAAAGGTCAGGTGTTGCACTCAGTTTTTGCGGCCGCCCCCTAACATCACTTGAATCTCCCGAGGAGACACACCGCGCTCAATCAACTCACTCACAAAACTTGGTCGAAACCGAGAGGCCGACAATGGCAATGGGTTGCCCTCTTCATCAAGCAACCCCCGATCTTCAGAGAAACCCTTCATGATCTTATTAATCATATTGCCGGAAGAATTCTCAATGGAGTCAACCACCCCGAACTTTCTGGGAGAGCTTGAGCGATAGATGAATAACTTATTCTCAACTTCAGGCTGAGCTTCAGCGCGAAGATTACGGGTCAAGAATTTAATGTCATCAAACACCTGTTTTACTGCGCGCCCCTGAGAAGTTGTAAGCCACGAAATCTCGGCATGAAACAAATCAAGATGGTACATCTTCTCGCCATCTGATCGCTCTTTCCAATACAGCAAGCAAGGCCGATCGGTTAGATCGTGACGTTCGATAAAGTCATCGAGATCGAGACCCAACAACGAATCAGCGTTCATGCCAGTAACCTGGGCGAGCCGGATCACATAGGGTGCTAGCACCCGGCTGTCAATCTGATAGAGAACACCCCATTCTTTATAGATATCAAAGATCGACAATTCGGAACTTTGGATAATTGTAATGAAAGCCTTTTCATAAGCATCTTCACGATTGGCCGACTTGAAACCCAAAGGCTTGCAATTGAGTTTGTTCTCAAAGATCCAGCGGGCGTTTTCAATAGTGGCACACCCACGCCGAATCTTGCCATTAGGCGCAACGGGATCCTCCCCTACATGGCTCAGAACATACGGCTGTGCCAGACGGTTAGTCTCCGCAATCTCTTCAAGGATGGCTTCGGCAATGCGAGCACGTACTGGAGCAGAGTAAGGCTTGTATTGATCAGTTTCTCGCTCTGGGTCGAAGCCTTGGGCAGCCATGAAGGTCGTCAGCCCTAGCCCATTAATCTGAAGTGCACGCTCCATCATTTTCCGGGCCGAGCTCATCAGCGTGTTGCAATGGTTTGTCGACAACACGCGCTCAATAATTTTTTCTTGAAGATATACCCGAAACTTGGGCAAAGCATAGACGCTTACCAGCTCACGAAGATCTTCCAGCCCTGTGAATTCCGCCACCTTCAGATAGTCTCGAAAGTACTTAAACGCTTCGATAAAGTTTGCCTGACCCGATTCACTGCTGGCGTTCATCGACGCAGCGCTGAACACATGGAGCAGGTGAATAAATGGACGCTCCGGCTCTACTGACATGACATCAGATAGCCCATAAATGGAGACCGAACGAAGTGACTTGAAGGCTGCCTTCAACTTCCCCGCTTCCGTTAGCTCGACGGGCTTTTTCGACGCGACGCGCTCGACGACTGTTTGATACTCCCTATCTAGAACTCCCAGCGCTCTGAGGTCTTCAAGGATCTCCTCGAACGTAGACCGCACCAACTCATATTTCGCCCTGGCAGAGGGGAAGCCTACCAATTCAGGAACATCACTCAAATAACCTCGATATCGAATGGTGTTCGCCGCCACCGGAATCGCTAGCTTCTGTTCTTTAGGCATGCCCTCATACCAGGCAAGAAGCCTGCGGCGCCATTCGCAAGCGCCCGAAGGATGACCTGAGACAATGATCCCCTCATCTGCCATCGCATCCAGGATGGGCTGAAAAAGCGAAGCTTTATTCTTGACCGTCGAGGCACTCAAGCCGGTTTGTTCGATCACATACCCAGCAGACACCGCCAATTCGGCATTTTTGCTCAAGCAGATCTGAAGCAACGACTCTCGATCATCAGTAGCTAGGGCAACAAAGGACTCAATGGTCGCGTCTACCTGCGAGCCCGTTAACCGACTACTCATTTCATATCTCCCGCATCAATTCTCAGGCGCGTCCGGTCGGCGAGCTCAGCCATCTCGCCGGCCTTTGTTTTGGTCTCAGTCCCAGGGCGAACAAGCTTCTGATAGATGTCGTGAGGAATCTGTGTGTAAGTTTCGGCTGTCTTGAGCCGGGAATGCCCCAACGTTTTTTGTACGGCTACCAGCCGGTCAAGGTAGCTCGTGCCAATATCCGGCGTGCGGAGCAGGGCATAAGCATTCCCATGACGCAGCTTATGCGGGGAGATCATTCTGTTGATCTTCATAAGATTCAAGGCACGCTTCGAGGTGCGCTCAAGGAGCTTGGAGACGGAGCGCGCTGTGAACTCGCCACCCTCAGCATTCAGGAATGCAGGAGTGGTCTCGGAGCTGCCGAACTGGCGCTTGTGCATCTTGTACAGCGGAGAGGCGTGGTACTTCTTTATGCGAAGCAACGTTGCCCTGCTCACCAAGGTATCGCGAGGCTTGAAGGAATCAGCGGGCCCCTTACTCCCATCGATACGAAGGGGACAATAGTCGGCATTCACCGCGACAGAGGCACCGGGTGAAATGAACATGGTGTCTTGGAAGCGAAGAGCGTCATCAATCGCCCTCAGGGTCACGCGAGGGACTTCCGAGCGGCGAATGCCTGCGTCATACATGAACTGAAGGAGGCACCGCTCACGCTCGCTCTCGGTGGCAAGGATTAGCTGTAAGAGGTCGTCCAGGGAACAGGCCACCACCAGATTCTTGTTTGGACGCGGAGACAGCAGCCCACCCGCATACGGGTTAGCTTCTTTTCGAGGAGGAGGGACATCGTCCACCCAATTACAAAGCGACTTGTTGAAGAAGGCCATGAGCGATGAATCTCGATTGCGGACAGTCTTCTTCGAGATCCCCTCAACCTCGCGCAGGTGCGCAAAGTATTCTTGGATAACGTGGGTACGGATCTCCAGGTAAGCGGAATCCCGCTCACAGCTAGCGAACTCACGGCGGCTGCTCAGGTACTCATGGACATAACCAAGGTTCCGGCCAAAGGTCATGGCGGTCTGCTCAGCTATCAGCGCAGCTTGGAGTTGCTGGGAGAGGAAGCCGGACATTAGAGGCATCAGGCGCTCATCGTCATCAAAGACGGCTGCTCCTGTGACCTTCAAGGTTTCTTGAGCTTGATGCTCATCAAGGGTGTCGTCCCGCCTGGTCGGGGACTCACTGAGATCTAGGGGGTTGCCCCGTACCGCGATTACCTTCACTTCTTCCTTCCTTTTCAAAGCGGCCCGTACTATACACAATGTGCATTTTGATATGGGGCACAATAAACAGGCTTGGAAGGCTTACTGGGTTACGCAGTCATTACGTACTGTGCAGTTTCTTCTCGGGGGCATAAAAGGAACACGTCGGAGCTGCGGATATACAACTGCATCGACAGGTGACCGTCATGCACGAACGCCTGATACAGCAGATGGCACGGCGGCAGGGCTTGCTTGCCGTTGCGCGCGTTTTCCTGGGGGCTCTTGGTTTCGTCGGGCAGGTACTCGACGTTCCAGCCGTGGAACAGGATGCGACGGCTGTTGGGGTTGGTCTTAAGGGTGTGAACCATATAGTCGATCTGATTGATCGTGCCGCCGTCCTTGGTCGGCCAGGCGGTCCATTGCTCGCCGTAGACCGGGCCCAGGTCGCCGTCTTCGGTGGCCCATTCGTCCCAGATGCGCACGCCGTTTTCATTGAGCCATTTGATGTTGGTGTTGCCGCTCAACATCCAGATCAACTCGTTGGCGATGCTTTTGAAGTGCAGCTTCTTGGTGGTCAGCAGCGGGAAGCCGTCGGCCAGGTTATGCCGATACTGGCGAGCGAACACGGCCTTGGTGCCGGTGCCGGTGCGGTCGCCCTTGGTCAGGCCATTGGTCACGACGTCGTGCAGCAGTTCGAGATATTGCTTCATGTGGATACCCGTTTCGTTGAAGCCTGGGCCCAGCGCGGCTGGGCCCAGGCGTTCGAATTTAAAGCGCGGTGTTCTTCAGCGGCTGCGGGCGATTGTACGCCCACCACAGCAGGCCCAGGCCGACCAGGATCATCGGCAGGCTGAGGATCTGGCCCATGGTCAGCCAGCCCCACGCCAGGTAACCCAGCTGCGCATCCGGCACCCGTACGAATTCGACGATAAACCGGAAGATCCCGTAGAACAGCGCGAACATGCCGGACACGGCCATGGTCGGGCGCGGTTTGCGCGAGAAGATATACAGAATCAGGAACAGTGCCACGCCTTCCAAGGCGAACTGGTACAGCTGCGACGGATGGCGCGGTAACTGGGCCGGGTCGCTGAACGGCGGGAATACCATGGCCCACGGCACGTCGGTCGGCTTGCCCCACAACTCGGCGTTGATAAAGTTACCGATGCGCCCGGCGCCCAGGCCGATCGGCACCAGCGGCGCGACAAAGTCCATCAATTGGAAGAACGACTTGCCGTTGCGCCGACCGAACCACCAGGCCGCGATCATCACGCCGATAAAGCCGCCGTGGAACGCCATGCCGCCCTTCCACACTTCGAAAATCAGCATCGGGTTGGCGATATACGCCGACAAATCGTAAAACAGCACATACCCCAGGCGTCCGCCGACGATCACCCCCATCGACAACCAGAACACCATGTCGGAGAGTTTCTCCTTGGTCCAGGTTGGGTCGAAACGGTTCAGGCGCCGAGACGCCAGCAACCACGCGCCGCCGATGCCGATCAGGTACATCAACCCGTACCAGTGGATTTTCAGCGGACCGATGGCCAGGGCCACCGGGTCGATCTGCGGGTAAGGCAGCATTGCGACTCCTCGTTAAATCATTCGTTATGGCGTCCGGACCATGCCCGGGCGCGATTAAGCCTTCGTTACAGCAAAAAATTCAAACCGACGCACAATAGCAATCCGGCAAACAGCCGCTTGAGCAGGCGGGGCGACAGCCGGTGCGCCAGGCGTGCACCGAAGCGCGCGAACACCATGCTGGTCAGGGCAATGCCCAGCAGGGCCGGCAAATACACGAACCCCAGACTATGAGCGGGCAACAGCGGATCATGCCAGCCCAGAATCATGAAACTTAATGCACTGGCCAGCGCAATCGGCAGGCCGCAGGCCGACGACGTCGCCACTGCCTGCTGCATCGGCACGCTGCGCCAGGTCAGGAATGGCACGGTCAGCGAGCCGCCGCCAATCCCGAAAATCGCCGAGGCCCAGCCGATCACAGTGCCGGCCAGGGTCAGACCGACCTTGCCCGGCACCGTTCGACTGGCCTTCGGCTTGACGTCCAGGCCCAGTTGCAGCGCCACCAGCAGGGCAAACACGCCGATGATCTTCTGCAAGTGCGGCCCGGAAATCGCCTCGGCGGTCAGCGCGCCAAAACCGGCGCCGATCAAGATGCCGACGGTCATCCACACAAAGATCGGCCAGCGCACCGCGCCACGCCGATGGTGCTCGCGCACGGCATTGACCGAGGTAAAGATGATAGTCGCCAGGGACGTTCCCACCGCCAAGTGCGTCAGTACCTGCGGGTCGAAGCCCTGCAAGGTGAAGCTGAACACCAGCACCGGCACGATGATGATCCCGCCGCCCACACCGAACAGCCCGGCGAGCACGCCCGCACAGGCGCCAAGCACCAGATACAGCAGAAATTCCATGGGAGCCCCCGAAACAAGTCCGGCATGTTAACGGATGGAAGGCATGCGACCCAACTGGAGACGATGGAACGCTTCTGCTTGAGTGAGTAGAGTGGCAAAAAACACAAAAGGGATCGCCTGATGTGCTTGATCGTTTTCGCCTGGCGGCCGGGTCATGCCCAGCCGCTGATCGTCGCGGCCAACCGCGATGAGTTCTACGCCCGCCCTACGCTGCCGCTGGCCCAGTGGCCGGATGCGCCTCACGTGTATGCCGGCCGCGATCAGGAAGCCGGCGGCACCTGGCTGGGAGTGAGTGCCGATGGGCGGTTTGCGGCACTGACCAATATCCGCGATCCGCACCAGCCGCCGGCGCGTAAGTCCCGCGGCGAGCTGGTGGCGCGGTTTCTCAGTGGTTCGCTGCCGATTGACGAGTATTTAGCCGAAGTAAATGGCCGATCCATCGAATATGCCGGCTTCAACCTGCTGGTGGGGACGCGGGAAGAGATGTGGCATTACAACGCCAATCACACCGAGCCTGCCCGGTTGGAGGCGGGAGTGTATGGGTTGTCCAATGCCGGGTTGGATACGCCGTGGCCGAAGCTGCTCAAGGCCAAGGCAGCGTTAAGCCAGGCGCTGGATGATCCGCACCCGCATACCTTGCTGGCGTTGTTGAGTGATCCGCAGACCGCGCCGTTCGCCGAGTTGCCGGATACCGGCGTGGGGCTGGCGACTGAAAGCCTGTTGTCGAGCGTGTTTATCGCCAGCCCTACTTATGGGACCCGAGCCAGCACAGCATTGATCGTGAATGCCGACGGCACACGGTGGATGGTGGAGCGTAGTTTCGGGCCCGAGGGCGGGCGGCTGGGCGAAGTGGAGATCAACCTCTAGCCACACCACAACGCCGATGTGGGAGGGAGCAAGCCCCTCTCACAATTCTGATCGGTGTCAGCGTTATAGGGTTTTCGCCGAAGCCGGATTGATCATCCGCGTCAGCCCCAGGTTTTTCAGGGCCAATTGCAGCGAGCTGTGGATAACTTGCGGGTTGTCGATGGTCATCACCTCCGCCAGCAGATCCTTGGCCATGCTCAGGTTGACCTGGCGCAGCAGCCACTTCACTTTCGGCAGGTTGGTGGCGTTCATCGACAAGCTGTCAAAACCCATCGCCATCAACAGCACTGCCGCTGCCGGGTCGCCGGCCATTTCGCCGCAGATACTCACTGGTTTGCCTTCGGCATGGGCGTCGCGAACCACATGCTGCAAGGCTTGCAGCACGGCCGGGTGCAGGTAGTCGTACAGGTCGGCAACCCGAGGGTTGTTGCGGTCCACGGCCAGCAAGTACTGAGTCAGATCGTTGGAGCCTACCGACAGGAAGTCCACCTGCCGCGCCAGCTCCTTGGCTTGATACACCGCTGCCGGGATTTCGATCATCACGCCAATCGGCGGCATCGGTACGTCGGCGCCTTCGTCGCGCACTTCACCCCAGGCCCGGTGGATCAGGTGCAACGCTTCTTCCAGCTCGTGGGTGCCGGAGATCATCGGCAACAGAATACGCAGGTTGTTCAGGCCCTCGCTGGCCTTGAGCATGGCGCGGGTCTGCACCAGGAAAATCTCGGGATGGTCGAGGGTCACGCGAATACCGCGCCAGCCGAGGAACGGGTTGTCTTCCTTGATCGGGAAGTACGACAACGACTTGTCGCCGCCGATATCCAGGCTGCGCATGGTCACCGGCAACGGGTGGAACGCCGCCAACTGCTCACGATAGATCGCCAGCTGTTCCTTCTCGCTCGGGAAACGCTGGTTGATCATGAACGGCACTTCGGTGCGGTACAGCCCCACGCCTTCGGCGCCTCGCTGTTGTGCGCGGGCCACGTCGGCCAGCAAGCCCGTGTTGACCAGCAGCGGCACGCGGTGGCCGTCGAGGGTCACACACGGCAACTCGCGCAGGGAATCGAGGCCCAGCGCCAATTGCTTCTCTTCTTCCACCACCTCGGCATATTGCTTGCGCAGCACTTCGCTGGGGTTGGTAAAGACTTCGCCGCGATGGCCGTCGACGATCATGTCGATGCCGTCGACTTTGGAATACGGCAGGTCCACCAGGCCCATCACCGTCGGAATGCCCATGGCGCGGGCCAGGATCGCGACGTGGGAGTTACCCGAACCGAGTACCGACACCAGGCCCACCAGTTTGCCTTCCGGTACTTCGCCGAGCATGGTGGCGGTCAGTTCTTCACTGATCAGGATGGTGTTGTCGGGGTAGACCAGGTTGGTGCTGCGATCTTCCTGCAAGTAGGCCAGCAGACGGCGACCGAGGTCACGCACATCCGAGGCGCGCTCGCGCAGGTAGGCGTCGTCCATCATTTCAAAACGGTTGACGTGATCGCTGACCACCTGACGCAACGCGCCCTGGGCCCATTGGCCGGTCTTGATCACGGTCTTGACTTCGTTCCCGAGGGACGCGTCGTCAAGCATCATCTGGTACACCTCGAACAGCGCCCGCTCTTCGGGGCGCAATTGGGTGGCCAGTTTGTTCGAGAGGTTGCGCATGTCGGCGCGCACGCCTTCGAGGGCGGTCTTGAACAGTTTGATTTCGGCGTCGATGTCAGTGATGGTTTTGTCCGGCACCACATCGAGGTCGGCCGGCGGCAGCATGACCACCGCCGTACCCACAGCAGCACCTGGCGAACCCGGCACCCCGACGAACTTGGCTTCCTGAATACCCTTGCCCTGACGGCCCAGGCCACGGATGGAACCGGTGGCCTCGGCGTGGGCGATAACCCCGGCCAATTGCGCGCTCATGGTCACGAGGAAGGCTTCTTCACCTTCGTCGAACTGGCGGCGTTCTTTCTGTTGAATGACCAGCACGCCGACAACGCGGCGGTGGTGAATGATGGGTGCGCCGAGAAATGAGGCGTAGCGCTCTTCGCCGGTTTCGGCAAAGTAGCGATAACGCGGGTGATCGGCCGCATGTTCAAGGTTCAGGGGTTCTTCACGCGTCCCCACCAAGCCAACCAGACCTTCATTGGGCGCCATGCTGACCTTGCCGATGGAGCGCTTGTTCAAGCCCTCGGTGGCCATCAGCACAAAACGGTTGGTCTCGGGGTCCAGCAGGTAAACCGAGCAGACCTGGCTGCCCATGGCTTCCTTGACGCGCAACACAATAATCCCCAACGCCGCCTTGAGATCCTTGGCGGAGTTAACTTCCTGGACGATCTTGCGCAGCGTATTGAGCATGGCTCGGGGTCGAACTCCGTCGTCAGTCGCGCGCTAAAAGGCGCGGGGCAAGCTCTTTGAGAGCGCGACGATAAACTTCGCGCTTGAATGTCACCACCTGGCCCAGCGGGTACCAATAACTGACCCAACGCCAGCCATCGAACTCCGGTTTACCGGTCAAATCCATCCGCACCCGCTGCTCATTGGAGATCAGGCGCAGGAGAAACCATTTCTGCTTCTGGCCGATGCACAGCGGTTGGCTGTGGGTACGCACCAGGCGTTGCGGCAAACGATAGCGCAACCAGCCACGGGTACAGGCCAGAATTTGCACATCTTCGCGCTCAAGGCCGACTTCTTCGTTCAACTCACGGTACAAGGCGTCTTCAGGGGTTTCGTCGGGGTTGATTCCGCCCTGAGGAAACTGCCAGGCATCTTGGTTGATTCGGCGAGCCCATAGCACCTGTCCGGCATCATTCGTAAGAATAATCCCGACATTTGGACGGAAACCATCGGGGTCGATCACGGCAACAACCTCGCAAACGCATGTCGCCGCATTGTTCCACAAAGCTTGCGCAAGCGGCAACGAGGCTTCTTAGCTTATGTGCACTCTTGTGAAAAGACCGTATTCTGGACGCCTTTTTACAGACATTTCAGCGAGTAACTGCAATGCGCCTGGCTTTATTCGACTTGGACAACACCCTTCTCGGCGGTGACAGCGACCACGCCTGGGGCGATTACCTGTGTGAACGCGGGATTCTCGACCCGGTGGCCTACAAGGCTCGCAACGACGAGTTCTACCAGGATTACCTGGCCGGCCAACTGGACAATGCCGCTTACCTGAACTTCTGCCTGGAAATCCTCGGCCGCACCGAGATGGCCCAGCTGGACGCCTGGCATAACGACTACATGCGCGACTGCATAGAACCGATCATGCTGCCACGCGCCTCCGAACTGCTGGCCAAGCACCGCGACGCCGGCGACAAGTTAGTGATCATCACCGCCACCAACCGTTTCGTCACGGCGCCGATTGCCGCACGCCTGGGCGTGGACACCCTGATCGCCACTGAATGCGAGATGGAAAACGGCCGCTATACCGGACGCAGCACGGATGTGCCGTGTTTCCGTGAAGGCAAGGTGACGCGCTTGAATCGTTGGCTGGAAGAGACCGGGCATAGCCTGGAAGACAGTTACTTCTATAGCGACTCGATGAACGACTTGCCGCTGTTGGAGCAGGTGGCGAACCCGGTGGCGGTCGACCCGGACCCGAATTTGCGCGCCGAAGCCGAGAAGCGGGGTTGGCCGGTGATTACCCTGCGTAGCTGATAGCGCTATCGGGGCAAGCCCCCTCCCACAAGGACTCGGTTAAATGTGGGAGGGGGCTTGCCCCCGATACAGGCGACACGATCCAACGGGTTAAACCGGCTTGGCCCCCATCAACCCGGCAATCGCCACAAACCCCACCAGGCTGACCACCGCTAGCACCAAAGTGAAATTCAGGCTACCGCCCTCGCCCTTGCGCAACCGGTTGAGCCGCGCCACCAGCCAGAACCAGGCCAGCGCCGCCACGGTGTAGAGCAGGCTGGAGCCCAGAATCCAGGTCTGCCCCAACGGCCAGCCCACCAGGTGCACCAGCCACCAGCCGGTAAATGGCATGCTGAGCAGGCAAACCCCCATCAGCAACCATACGAACGCCCAAGGGCGCTGCACGACCACCGCCGGACCGGCGCTGCGTTTGCGCCAGGCCAACAGCGCCAGGCCCAGGCCGCAGAGCAACAACACCGCAGTGGCCGCAATGTGGATAACTTTGAGGGTGATCAGGGTTTGCATGTGTCGTATTCCTTAAAGGCCGCCCCAATCAGCGTAGTCGCTCAACCGAGGAACAGTTTGTAGGCCGGGTTATCGCTTTCGTCCCAGTACGGGTAACCGATTTCCGCCAGGGCCGCCGGTACCAGGTGACGTTCGTTCGCCGGCACTTGCAGGCCGGCCACCACACGGCCATCCGCCGCGCCGTGGTTGCGATAGTGAAACATTGAGATGTTCCAGCGCCCGCCCAATTTGTTAAGAAAGTTGAACAAGGCCCCCGGCCGCTCCGGAAACTCGAAGCGCAACACCACTTCATCGCTCACCTTGGCCGCATGCCCACCGACCATATGGCGGATGTGCAACTTGGCCAATTCGTTCTCGGTCAGGTCCAGCACCGGAAAACCCTGCTGGGTGAGGCTGGCGATCAAGGCGCTGCGCGGGTCGCTTTCCGGATGCGTCTGCACACCGACGAAAATGTGCGCTTCGCTGCCGGTGTGATAGCGGTAGTTGAACTCGGTAATCTGGCGTTTGCCCACGGCCTCGCAGAACGCCTTGAAGCTGCCAGGCTTCTCGGGAATGGTCACGGCGATGATCGCTTCGCGGCCTTCACCCAGCTCGGCGCGCTCGGCCACATGGCGCAGGCGGTCGAAGTTGACGTTAGCGCCGGAATCGATAGCCACCAGGGTTTGCCCGCTGACGCCTCGGGTTTCCACGTATTTCTTGATACCCGCCACGCCCAGCGCGCCCGCCGGCTCGGTGATGGAACGGGTGTCGTCGTAGATGTCCTTGATCGCCGCACAGATTTCGTCGGTGCTGACGGTGATCACTTCATCCACGTAGTCCTTGCAGATATCGAACGTGTGCTGACCGATCTGCGCCACCGCCACGCCATCGGCAAACAGGCCCACGGTCGGCAGCACCACTCGCTCGCCCGCTGCCATCGCGGCTTGCAGGCAGTTGGAGTCATCCGGCTCGACGCCGATGATCTTGATTTCCGGGCGCAGGTATTTCACGTATGCCGCAATACCCGCGATCAGGCCACCGCCGCCCACCGGTACGAAGATTGCGTCCAGCGGCCCTGGGTGCTGGCGCAGAATCTCCATCGCCACGGTGCCCTGCCCGGCAATGGTGTGCGGATCGTCGTAGGGGTGAATGTAGACGTAGCCTTTTTCATCGACCAGCTTGAGCGAATAGGCCAGGGCTTCCGGGAACGAATCGCCGTGCAGCACCACTTTGCCGCCACGGGAGCGCACGCCTTCGACCTTGATCTCGGGGGTGGTCTTGGGCATCACGATAGTAGCCTTGACCCCCAGCACCTTGGCCGCCAGGGCCAGGCCCTGGGCGTGGTTGCCCGCCGAGGCGGTGACCACACCGCGCGCACGTTCTTCGGCGCTCAGTTGGGTCAGCTTGTTGTAGGCGCCGCGAATCTTGAACGAGAACACCGGCTGCAAGTCTTCCCGCTTGAGCCAGACCTTGTTGCCCAAGCGCTCGGAGAGCTGGCGGGCGGTCTGCAACGGGGTTTCTACGGCAACGTCGTAGACGCGCGAGGTGAGGATCTTTTTGACGTACTGTTCAAGCATCGGAAAGCATCACTGGGCGGGTTGGGCAGGGCCAAGGAGTCTAACCCGGCTTTTAGCCGTACGACCACACGAATCCCGAGGTTTTGTTGGGGTATACTCGCCGCCCTCGATAACTCCCCGCCCGTTCCGGAGCCCGCATGACCCAGGATCAACTCAAACAGGCCGTGGCCCAGGCCGCCGTCGATTTAATCCTTCCCAAACTCGACGACAAGAGCATCGTCGGCGTCGGCACCGGCTCCACCGCCAACTGCTTTATCGATGCGCTGGCCCAGCACAAGGGCGCGTTCGACGGCGCCGTGGCAAGCTCCGAAGCCACCGCCGCGCGCCTCAAAGGCCACGGCATTCCGGTGTATGAGCTCAACACCGTGAGCGACCTGGAGTTCTATGTCGACGGCGCCGATGAAAGCGACGAACACCTGCACCTGATCAAAGGCGGCGGCGCAGCCCTGACCCGCGAGAAGATCGTCGCGGCCGTGGCCAAGACCTTCATCTGCATCGCCGATGCCAGCAAACTGGTGCCGGTGCTCGGTACATTCCCACTGCCGGTGGAAGTCATCCCCATGGCCCGCAGCCACGTAGCCCGGGAATTGGTGAAGCTGGGCGGCGACCCGGTGTACCGCGAAGGCGTGTTGACCGACAACGGCAACATCATCCTCGATGTGTTCAACATGCAGATCACCAACCCGGTCGAGCTGGAAACCCGGATCAACGCCATCGTCGGCGTGGTCACCAATGGCTTGTTCGCCGCGCGGCCGGCGGATGTGTTGCTGCTGGGCACGCCTGAAGGCGTGAAAACCCTCAAGGCTTAAGCACAGGTTGACTGTGGGACGGAGCCAGCCTCCTCCCATAGCCCTGTTCATGTAACAAAAACGCTACCTTTCGCAGCACCCCTCTCCAAAATCGTGCGCCAAATCACGACATGCAATGCCGTCGCTGGTATCAAATCCGTTACAACTTACAACCACGCGACCCCGCCGTTTAACAATGCGCCAATTCACAATCGCCCAGGGAATGAGGCGCACATTGTGCAAAGGGTCTCGGCTCAACCACTCCGTCACTTCAAGGAAGACCCTGTGATAAAGCCCCTCGCCTTCGCGATCGGCGCGACCTGCGCCCTGGTATCCCTGCAAGCCTCAGCCTACGAATACGGCGAGCACGCCAACACCACCCTGGAAAAGCTGATCAACGATTACCCCGGCCGGTATCGTGGCACGGCCAATTTCGCCGGCGCGGCCGACTGGATGCAAAGCCAGATGGGCACGGCCTACACCATCAGCCGTCAGGACTTCACCTGGAACAACGGCAGCCGCGCCTCGCAGAACGTAGTGGCCTACGCCGCCGGCACTCGGCCGCAGTACGTGGTAATTGGCGCGCATTTCGACACTTACTTTGGCCGCCCTACCCTGCAAGGCCTGGATGACAACGGTTCCGGCGCCAGTGTGCTGACCGAAGTGGCGAAGAACCTGGGCGGTCTGCAGCTGGAAAACGGGCTGCAGGTTGTCGGTTTCGGCGCGGAAGAAGAAGGCTTGCGCGGCTCCCGGGCGTTCGTTGACTCACTAAGCGCCAGCCAGCGCGCGAATATGCTGGCGATGATCAACCTCGACAGTCTGATCACCGGCGACATGATGTACGCCCACGCCGGCCAGAACAGCACCGCCAACCCCGCACTGGCGGCATTGCGCGAGCACACCTTCCAGATCGCCAAGGAATTGAATATTCCTTTGTTCACCAACCCCGGCCTCGACCCGCAATACCCCACAGGCACCGGTTGCTGCAGCGACGGCGAAGCATTCGAAGCGCTGAACATACCAATCCTCTATATAGAGGCCACTAACTGGGAACTGGGCGACCTGGACGGCTATACCCAGACCAATAACCCGAAAATCCCCGGCGGCTCGACCTGGCACGACCCCGCTGAAGACAACAAAGCGGTTCTCACTGATGCCTTCGGCCAGGCGCGCATTGACCAGCGTCTGCGCGACTATTCGCGCCTGCTCAGCCGCTTGGTGCTGGAGCTGACCAACGCTGACCTGCTGGCCTCAACCGCTTCCGGCGGCGCCGTCGCGCGCAATATGCAGGACAACTTGCAGCGCCAGCACCAGGCGATGGTGCGCCTGCACGATCGCCGCTGGCTGACCTTGCAATCGGCCAGCCGCGAGGTCGGCAGCTTTGACGGCGAGATTGGCGTGGACGGTGAATACAACCCCGACAGTGGCTTCGACACGGCGCCCAACCCAGAGGCCCGGCGCGTGGGCCTGCACGCCCTGGGCGATTACCAACTCAGCGCGAGCCTGAACATCGGCGCCAGCCTCAGTTACCTCAACGGCCGCGACAAACTGGAGCACCGCGGCAAACTCGACAGCGACACCTGGCAAGCTGCCGCCTATGCGCTGCTTAACGATGGCGGGCCGAGCTGGCTGGCCGGCGACCTGAGCATCGGCCACAGCCGCTTCGATAGCCGGCGCAACCTGCTGATCCAGGCCAATGGTGGGCCGATCCTGCTCAATCAACAGCTGACCGGCAGCACTGACGCATTGACGCTCGGCGCGCGGGTGCTGGGCGGCTACGACTTTGACCTCGGCGCAATCAAGAGCGGCCCGTTCGCCGGCCTGGACTACAGCCACTCACGCATCGATAAATTCCACGAGAAACAAAACCTGCGCACCGCCCTTGAATACGAGGAACAATCCTTCGACTCCCTGGAAGCCAGCCTTGGTTGGCGAGTACGCGGTACCGTCGCACTGCCTCATGGCCTAAGCCTGATGCCCTACGGCGACATTGCCTGGGTTGAGGAATTGGCCGACGGTCGCCTGGACGATCTGCAATTGACCGCCCGCGCCGATGGCCAGGCGCGTACCGCGCGGCTCGGCGCTGTGGATAAGCATTTTGGTCGCGCCCAACTGGGCAGCCAGTTGGCGATTACCCCACAGCTGGGGGTGTATGCCGAGGTCAATAGCCGCCTGGGCCATAGCGAAGGCAGCCAGACCGGCTATTCACTGGGTGTGCAATGGATGTTCTGATCAGGGCTTTTTGAACACGTAGAACAGGTTCGGCTCGCTGACCAGGTACAGCGCGCCATCGTCATCCATGGCAATGCCTTCGGCCTGGGGCACGCGTTTTTTCAAACCATGGCGTCCGTTGAGCAGAGACAGACTGCTCAACGGACGACCGTCGATGTCCAACTCCAGCACCAGAAACGACTCATCCGACAACGCCAGTAAATGGCCGCTGCGCTCGTCGTATTGCAGGCTCGACGGGTCGCGCACAAACAACCCGGCGTCACGCTTGGGGTTGTTGATCACATGCACCGAGTAGGTTTTTTCCGGTTTGAAATGAGGAAAGCCGTGCACCTCGTAGATCAGCATCGGATCGCGCTCCTTGGCGACGAACAGACGTTTGCCTACCGAGTCATAGGCCAGGCCCTCAAAGCCCTTGTTGCCGCCGACATGCACGCCCAAGGTCATTTGTTCGGCGTCCGCAGCGTCGAGGAACTCGGTGTCATCGTCCACATGTACTTTGATCAGCCGTTGCTGGCGCTCATCGCTGATGACGTAAATGTTCTCGCTGATGAACTCCACGGCCTCGGCATCGCCAAACCCGATCAGGGGAATACGCCGCAGGATCTTGCCCTCCAGGGACAGCTCGATCAGCTCGGCGTTTTTATTGGTCACGGTAAACAGGCTTTTGCGGATCGGATCATAGGTGAGGGCCGACACGTCATCATCCAACCCCTCAATCACCTGCGCCTCCAGCACCACGCGGTAATCCGCCAGGCCAATGGATTGCTCATTGGTGGGCTGGCGCCACGCCTGCCAGTTGAACCAGGCGCGCTCAAAGAGACGGAAGTACTGCGCAACAGCGACGGCGCTGATCACGATGACCAGCGCAATCATCAAAAGAATAGGTTTAGGGCGGGCAAGTCGACGCATTGGGCGAGCTCAAAGTCAAAAAGTGGCGAATAAATATCACGCCGGTCTGAATTTAAACTTAAACGCGCCCCACTGTCTGACGAATGCCGTTGAAAGAGAAATATCCGACGTATTTCGCCAGCTATTTCTGCTTTTCGAAACGATAGAACAGGTTCGGCTCGCTCACCACGTACAGGTTGCCGTCCTCGTCCATGGTCACCCCTTCGGCTCGCGGAATCGTGTCCTTGAGGCCGTTGAAGCCACCGAGCAAGGTCATGAAGCTCACCTGCTCGCCCTTTTCATCCAGCTCCAGCAATAAGTGAGAATCGGCCGATAACGCCAGCATGTGGCCCGTGCGCGAATCGATGGCCAGAGCCGAGAGATTGCGCATGTCCAACTCTTTGCTAGCCAGCTTTTGTTTATCGCCAGTCAGGGTCTGGCTGCCGTCGCTTTTCCAGGTGAACAATGCCGGTGGACGCTCTTCACCGAGCACCAGTTGCTGAGTGCGTTTGTCCCAGGTTACGGCCTCAAACGCTTTGTTCTGGTCTATGGAGGGGCCCAGGTCGTAACTGGTAAAGTCGGCTTTGTTCAACTGCTGGGTCGTGGCATCGACCTTGACGATGGTCAGCGTGTGTTGACGTTCATCGACCACCGCCATCAGGCCGTTTTCCAGCATCGTGACGCCTTCCGGGTTGCTCCAGCCGTTGAGCGGCATCTTGCGCAGCACGTCGCCTTGCAGGTTCAGCTCCACAAGAAAGGCGTTTTTGCCCATGACAGAAAACAGGGTTTTGGTCTGTGGGTTATAGGTGAGGTCCGACGCTTCGTCTTTTTCCATGCCCGGCAGCACCTTGGCATCGATCACCGCCTGATAGTCCGGCAGCCAGACACTTTCCTTGCGCTCGGCAGGGCTTTCAAATCGCTCCAGCACCCACAGCACACCGCGATCGTCCCAATGCATCGCCCACGCCACGCCATACACCACCGCCCCAACCAGAAACAGCCAGGAATACCAGCGCAGGGCGAAGCGGGAGCGGGGCTTGGATGTTGCAGAGGGCAGAGGCACGGCCATTGAGCGCTTTTCCGAGGAGTGAGTAGGGAATTAGCACAGGATCAATGGGCTCGCGTGCTGGGGTCTGAAGATTATCCGGATCGCGTGTGAAAAAAATGCAAACGTCGCTTAGTGAGACATGCTCAGACCGAACGCAGGAGGGGGTAAGCCCCCCTCCTAGCGCTCTTAGCGGACGACGCTTTCGAAGCGACTTACGCCCGGCAATTCCAGCACCAGTTCATCGCCTGCATTCAACGGGCCTACGCCGGCCGGGGTGCCGGTGAGGATCACATCCCCCGCCTGCAGCGAGAAGCAGCCGGCCATGTACTGGATCATCGGAACGATAGGGTTGAGCATCTGCGCGCTGTTACCGTCCTGGCGCAGTTCGCCATTGATGGTCAGGCGAATGCCGATGTCGGTCAGGTCCGGGAAGGTGCTGCCGACCACGAAGGGTGCAATCACCGCCGCGCCGTCGAACGACTTGGCGATTTCCCACGGCAGGCCCTTGGCTTTCAGTTCGGCCTGTTTGTCGCGCAGGGTCAGATCCAACGCTGGGGCGAAGCCGGAAATGGCATCCAGCACTTCTTCACGGCTGGGCTTGGCCGACAATGGTTTGCCGATCAACACCGCGATTTCCGCCTCGTAGTGCACCGAACCACGTTCTGCGGGAATAGCGAAACCGCCTTCCAACGGCACCACGCAACTGCCCGGCTTGATGAACAGCAAAGGTTCGGTCGGCACCGGGTTATCCAGTTCCTTGGCATGTTCGGCGTAATTGCGCCCAATACACACCACTTTCCCCACAGGAAAGTGGATATTGGTGCCGTCGACATACTTGTGCTGGTAGCTCATGAAACGACTCCTTCAGGGGCGGTTTAAACAGCGAAGATCTTGCCGGGGTTCATGATCCCGTTCGGGTCGAACACCGCTTTGACGGCTTTCATGTATTCGATTTCAACTGGCGAACGGCTGTAGGTCAGGTAGTCGCGTTTGGTCATACCCACGCCGTGCTCGGCGGAGATCGAACCGTTGTATTTCTCGACGGTTTCAAAGACCCACTTGTTGACGGTGGCGCACTTGGCGAAGAACTCATCCTTGCTCAGATTTTCCGGCTTGAGGATGTTCAGGTGCAGGTTGCCGTCACCAATGTGACCGAACCAGACGATCTCGAAGTCCGGGTAGTGTTCACCGACGATCGCGTCGATTTCCTTCAAGAACGCCGGCACTTTGCTGACGGTCACCGAAATATCGTTCTTGTAAGGCGTCCAGTGGGAAATGGTCTCGGAGATGTACTCGCGCAGTTTCCACAGGTTGTGCAATTGGGTTTCGCTTTGGCTCATCACGCCGTCCAGCACCCAGCCCTGCTCGACGCAGTGCTCGAAGGTTTCCAGGGCATGGTTGGCGACTTCTTCGGTGGTGGCTTCGAATTCCAGCAGCGCGTAGAACGGGCACTCGGTTTCGAACGGCGCCGGCACGTCGCCACGGCCGAGGACTTTGGCCAGGGCCTTGTCGGAGAAGAATTCGAAAGCAGTCAGGTCCAACTTGCCCTGGAAGGCATGCAGCACCGGCATGATCGAGTCGAAATCGGTGGTGCCCAGCACCATGGCGGTGAGGTTCTTCGGTGCACGGTCCAGGCGCATGGTGGCTTCGACCACAAAGCCCAGAGTGCCTTCGGCGCCGATAAACAGCTGGCGCATGTCATAGCCGGTGGCGTTCTTGATCAGGTCGCGGTTCAGCTCCAGCACGTCGCCCTTGCCGGTGACGACTTTGATGCCGGCCACCCAGTTACGGGTCATACCATAGCGAATGACCTTGATCCCGCCGGCATTGGTGCCGATATTGCCGCCAATCTGACTGGAACCGGAGGATGCAAAGTCCACGGGGTAGTACAGGCCGTTTTCTTCGGCGACGTTCTGCAACTGCTTGGTGACCACGCCCGGCTGGCACACGGCGGTGCGGTCGGTGAGGTTCACGTCGAGGATCTGGTTCATATAGTCGAACGACACCACCACTTCGCCATTGGCCGCAACGGCTGCGGCCGACAGCCCCGTACGCCCGCCGGACGGCACCAGCGCCACCTTGCGCTCATTGGCCCAACGCACAACCGCCTGCACCTGCTCGATGGTCTTGGGAAACACGATGGCGGTCGGCGCGGGGGCGAAGTGCTTGGTCCAATCCTTGCCGTAAGCCTCCAGGGAGTCGGCGTCGGTCAGCACTTTGCCGGGCTCAACCAGGGTCTTTAGCTCATCAATCAGGGCAGGATGGGTCATCGACAGAACTCTCGAACAATTCATGGTCATCCTGAGAACGCTTCACGTCGCAGGATAGGTGTTTAGCGGGGCGCATATGCTAGCATACCGCCCCCGCAGGACAGAGCCCAAGGGCGTTTCTGCGGTGACGGCTTTCCTGCCGTCCGGGTCAGCTTAAGTGATCCGACTCCCTGCCATTTTTCTCCGGGATACAGGTTTACGCAGATGAGCAAGACTTCTCTCGATAAGAGCAAGATCAAGTTCCTTCTTCTGGAAGGCGTCCACCCATCGGCTGTCGACGTTCTGAAAGCCGCCGGGTACACCAGCATTGAGTACATCACCAGTTCTCTGCCGGAAGCCCAGCTCAAGGAAAAGATCGCCGACGCGCACTTTATCGGCATTCGCTCACGCACTCAGTTGACCGAAGAGATCTTCGATCACGCCAAGAAACTCGTGGCGGTCGGCTGTTTCTGCATCGGCACCAACCAGGTCGACCTCAACGCCGCACGCGAGCGCGGTATTGCGGTGTTCAACGCACCGTACTCCAACACCCGTTCCGTAGCGGAGCTGGTGTTGGCCGAGGCGATCCTGTTGCTGCGCGGCATCCCGGAGAAGAACGCTTCCTGCCACCGTGGCGGCTGGATCAAAAGCGCGGCCAATTCCTTCGAAATCCGTGGCAAAAAGCTGGGCATCGTCGGTTACGGTTCGATCGGCACGCAGTTGTCGGTGCTGGCTGAAGGCCTGGGCATGCAGGTGTTCTTCTACGACACCCTGACCAAGCTGCCGCTGGGCAACGCCACTCAGGTGTCGAGCCTGACCGAGTTGCTGGGCATGTCCGACATCGTGACCCTGCACGTTCCGGAAACCGCTGAGACCCAGTGGATGATCGGCGAGAAGGAAATCCGCGCCATCAAGAAAGGCGGCATCCTGATCAACGCCGCGCGCGGCACCGTGGTCGAGCTGGACGCCCTGGCCGACGCGATCAAGGACAAGCACCTGATCGGCGCCGCCATCGACGTATTCCCGGTAGAACCTCGCTCCAACGACGACATCTTCGAAAGCCCGCTGCGTGGCCTGGACAACGTGATCCTCACCCCGCACATCGGCGGTTCCACCGCTGAAGCCCAGGCCAACATCGGCCTGGAAGTGGCCGAGAAGCTGGTCAAGTACAGCGACAACGGTACGTCGGTCTCGTCCGTCAACTTCCCGGAAGTGGCCCTGCCGGCTCACCCTGGCAAGCACCGCCTGTTGCACATCCACCAGAACATTCCGGGTGTGATGAGCGAGATCAACAAGGTTTTCGCGGAAAACGGCATCAACATCTCCGGTCAGTTCCTGCAGACCAACGAGAAAGTCGGCTACGTGGTAATCGATGTCGACGCCGAGTACTCGGACCTGGCGCAAGAGAAGCTGCAGCACATCAACGGCACTATCCGTAGCCGCGTGTTGTTCTAAGGCTTTAACCGCTGCACAAAAAATGGGAGACCCGCAGGGGTCTCCCATTTTTTTGTCCGTAGAACGCTTACTTAACGTTAACGGTGATGACTTTCGAGGCGACCGTTGGCTCGAACTGGCGATGCACGTTGTCGCCCGCCACCAGTTGCAAGGTGTGCTTGCCTGGGGTCAGGGTGAGTTCGGTTTCGGTTTGCGCCTTGCCGAAGTGGATCGAGGTGGCGGTGGCCGGGATCGCCTCGTCGGCTTTAAGCGCCGTCACGTCCTGATCGACCAGCAGGTGATGGTGGCCGGCGTTAGGCACTTGCTTATCGATAGGTTCCAGGTCCAGGTGCTTGACGCCGAATTTGACCTTGAAGGTTTTGTCGACGGTCGCGCCATCCTTCGGCGAGACGATAAACACTTCGGCACCTTCAGGCGCCGGCGTACGTGGAAGGTCGGCGGCGCTGGCCAACATCGAGGCACCCAGCAACAGGCTGGCAATCGTTGCACGGGACAAAAGGGCTTTCATTCGCTTCTCCAGTTTTTCTGTGAAATCTGTAGGTTTATGACAACTTCGCGGCAAATTGCTGTCCAAGGCACTCAACACCATAGCAAAGCGATGCTGAACGGCGCCTCGCACATTCGAATTCTCTAGGAGTGACCATGCGCTTTTCGCCTGGCCTGTTACTGCTGCTTCCTCTTCTGAGCCCTTTGGCCCATGCCGAACTGATCGACGATGTGAACGATCGCGGCGAACTGCGCATCGCCCTTGAAGCCACTCACCCGCCGTTCAACTTCAAGGAGGGCGACAAGCTCACCGGCTTTGAAGTGGAGCTGGGCGAGCAACTGGCCAAGGAAATGGATGTGCGCCCGTCCTTCATCACCACCGATGACACTGACTTGCTGCAAGGGGTGGAAAGCGGCAAATACGACGTGGCCATCAACCATATCGCTATGACTGCCGAGCTGCGTGATCGGTTCGATTTCAGCGAGAGCTATAACCAGGCGCCTGACCTGGCGATCCCGTTCCAGAAGGGCAATCCGGCGTTCAAGGCCAGCCTGGACAAAGCCTTGGAGCGGGTGAAGGCGGATGGGCGGTTGAAGGCGCTGTCCCACAAGTGGCTTGAAAGCGACGCCCAGTAACGCCAACGCGCTGGCAGCCCTCTCCCGCCTTTTTGATTAGGTCGGGATTGAAAGCTGAGCCAGCGCGGCGGCAGCCTCGGGCAACTCCAGCTCGCTGAACACCTGCACGCCATGGCGCTTGAGTAGCGCCGCCGTGACCCCTTCGCCGCTGACTTTGACGCCTGTGAACGTACCGTCATAGGTGAGCAGATTGCCGCAGGAGGGGCTATTGGCCTTGAGCACAGCGATACGGATGCCGTGGCGCTGCACCAGCGCCAATGCCTGGCGCGCGCCGTCGAGGAACGCGGCGCTGAAGTCTTCGCCCGCGGCGGTGAGCACCTGGGCCCGGCCTTCCCACACATCGATGCCCTGCCCGCCCGGAATCTCCGCAGACGGGCGCGGCGTCGGCAAGCCGCCCGCGACTTCCGGGCAAACCGCCACTACCCGCCCTTCTGCCTGCCAAGCCGCCAATTGGTCGAACGGCCCACTGGCCCCACCGTCGTAGCGCACCTTATGCCCGAGCAGGCAGCGGCTGATCAGTATCTTGTGCATGCTCAGAACGGCTCGTTGCCCCGCCGACGGAACCAGCCGGTCAGGGACAGCCGTTCGCGCGTGGCGGGCATGACTTCGTGGGGGATGACGCCGGACAGGAACACCACCAGACAACCGCCGACAGGGGTCACGTCGTATTCGACGTCGTCCTTGAGGTACATGCGCAACTGGCCGCCGTGTTCGGGCAGCCAGGCGTCATTCAGGTAGATCACCGCCGAGACCATGCGCCGGTCATCATCGCGAAAGCGATCCAGATGTTTGAGGTAAAACGCCCCTGGCGGGTACATGGCGAAATGGCTTTCGAAATCTTCCAGGCCGAGGAACAGCCCCCGGTTCATCGCCAGGCGCAGGCTATCCATCACCGCCATGTAGGTGTCGCAGACGGCGGCGTCACCCTCCTCCAGCCATTGGATACGGTCGCCGCGAATACCCTCGCGGATCTCCTGGGCCGGGCCGCGCCCTACCGCCGCGGGCGCCAATTCACCCTCGGCGGCACGTTTACGGCACTCAGCCGCCAGTTCCAGGGTCAGAGCCTGGGGCAGGAAGCCGTTCTGCTGCGACCAACCTTTCTCGGCCAGGTCGTCGACAATACGTTGCAGCAGGGGATGATCGAAGGGTATTTGCATGGCGCGCATAGTATCCATACGCCTGTGAATCCGACAGAGCCGCCGAGCGTCTGAACACAGATTAGTTCATGTGACTGACAGGATTTCTCGACAAATCCTACGCCCCACACGGACAATAGTGGCCGACTGACAGGAGTCCATATGCGTCGTTTGTTTTTTTCCTTGCTGATGTTCTGCGTTTTGCCCGCCTGGGCAGACGGCCATGACCAGTTGTACAAGGTTGCCGGCTGGGCCGAACAACGTGCGCATTTCACCGATGCCCTCGCGGCGGCCCAACAGCGCTACCGCAATAGCCTGCCGCCGGCGGTGTATCAGGCACTGGTGGACAACAGCAACCAACGCTTCGCCGCCCAGGCCATGGATCAGCGCGCCGAAGCGCAGTTGCGCAAGCACTTGGCGGACCCGGCACCAGCGCTGGCGTTCTTTCAGTCACCCTTGGGGCGCAAGATCGTCGCCGCCGAATTACTCGCTACCCGCCGCGATCAATTGGCCAAAAACGCCCAGGGCCTGCCGAAGATCCAGGCCGACGCCACCCGCAGCCTGATCATCGGCCACCTGGCCCAAGCCCTGCCCGCCCGTGAGGCCGGCGCAGAGGTCAGCCTGGCGATTGCCGGCGTGGCGGCCGACAGCCTCAGCCAAATGATCCCTGGCCTGCTGGGCGGCGGTCAGGCCCAGGGCATGTTGAATGGCCAACGTGAGCGCTTGATGCAGCAGATCGGTAATGACCTGAACAACACGTTGCTGTACGTCTATCGCGATTTGTCCGACCCGGAGCTGGAAGAATTCGCCACGTTCGCCGAGTCGCCGGAGGGTAAGGCGTATTACCAGGCGGCGCTGGCGGCGATTCGCGCAGGCCTGGCAGTCGGCCAGAGCACCTCAAGCCTGACGCAGTAGAAATGTGGGAGGGGCTTGCCCCCTCCCCCACTTGCACCGCGTTATTTCAGATGGTCCGTCAAATACCGGAAGTACTCTTCGCGAATCTCTGGAATCTCATTGGCCAGGTGATGCCGTCCACGGGGCAGCATCAGCACCTCGGGCCGGTCGAACTTGCCGCGCAGCACGTGCAGGTTGTGCTGCCAGTCCACCGTCATGTCTTCCTCCCCCTGCACGATCACCGGCCGCCGCGTGCTGCGCGGGGCGGCCTCGATACGTTTGATCCAGCGCGCCAGGGCGCCCACCCAGGCGGTGGGTAGTTGCCGCGGCTGCAGCGGATCGGCTTCCAGGAACGGCCGGAAGGCCGGGTCGTTGGAGTTGTCGCTGAACCGCCGCGCAATACCTTTGACGAATGGCCTCAGCAGGTAATAGCTGACCTGGGACCAGCCCCACGCGCGCGGACGCACCAGCGGCGACAGCAGCAGCACTTTGCCTTGCGCCGGGCTCTGGGCGCCGTGGTACAGCAGATGATCCACCACGATCGCGCCGCCGGTGCTTTGCCCGAACAGGTGCCAGGGCTTGGGCAGTTGCAGTGCCTCGGCCTGGGCGAACAGGGCTTGAACCACATCTTGGTACACCGCGAAATCATCGATGCTGGCGCGCGCGCCACTGGACAAGCCATGCCCCGGCAAATCGCAGGCGATCACAACGAAGCCCTGGTCCAGTGCCCAGTCCACTACGTTGCGGTACAGCCCCATGTGGTCGTAGAAGCCGTGAAACAAAAACATCGTCGCCACCGGCACCGGCGGCCACCACACCTGCGCCACCACGTCGAAACCGTCCACCTCAAAGCGCCCCAGGCGACTCACCGCCGGCACTTTGCGCGCGGGCAGGTCCAGCCCGTAAAAACGCTGGTAGACCCGCGCCTCGGCGCTGAGCGGTTGCGCATCCGACAAGGGGCGCAAGCTGTCGCGCAGATGATCCGGGTCAAAGGTGACGGGCATAAAGGGTTTCCAGGCTCACAATATCGAGCTGCGATATTCATCTGTCAGGGCAGGCATGGCAAGCTACGCGACCTGCGAGGATAGATCCGAATGCGACAGACCCACCGTACCGCCCTGTTCGCCAGCCTGATCCTGATTATCTGCACCGGCGTGCTGTGGACGGCGTATGACTGGTTTCAGGGCCGCTATCTGCGCGCTTTCAGCGAGCACACGGCGGTTTTTTCCGGCGATGCGCTGCAACTGCCCGCCGAACTCAGCGGCCCAGGCCCGATCCGCCTGGTGCATTTCTGGGACCCGGCGTGCCCGTGCAATGTGATCAACCAGCAACATCTGGGCGAGCTGATCGAGCAGTACGCGTCCAAAGGCGTTGAGTTCTACGCCCTGCAAAAAGCCGGCAGCCATGGCCAATTACCGGACAACCTGCGCCAGATGAAAATCCTCACTGCCCTGCCCGGTGCCGACCAGGTGCCGGCCAGCCCCGCCGTGGGCATCTGGGACCGCAGCGGCAAGCTCGCGTATTTCGGGCCCTACAGCGAGGGCCTGACGTGCAACGCCAACAACAGTTTTATCGAGCCGATCCTGCAAGCGCTCGACGCCGGGCGCGAGGTGAATGCCACGCACACCCTGGCGGTGGGCTGCTATTGTTCGTGGTCAACCGGGCCCTAGGCCGCCACCCCATTCTTGGTAAGGACTCTTCATGAAGCGCGTCTTGCAGGCTCTCGCGGCTGTGGTGGTACTGCTCGCTCTCGGCGCCGGTTGGTATGTGTACAGCAAACAGCCCACGCGCCAGGGCACGGTGACACTGGCCTATCTGCAAGGCTCGGTCACCGTGCGCTATGACGACCGTGGCGTGCCGCATATCCGTGCCGAGAACGAAACCGATCTGTATCGCGCCCTGGGCTATGTGCACGCCCAGGACCGGCTGTTTCAAATGGAGATCATGCGCCGCCTGGCCCGTGGCGAACTCGCCGAAGTGCTGGGCCCCAAGGTGGTCGACACCGACAAACTGTTCCGCAGCCTGCGCATCCGCGACCGCGCCGCGACTTATGTGGCGCAGCTGGATCATGCATCGGCGCACTGGAAGGCGCTGCAAGCCTATCTGGATGGAATCAACCAGTATCAGGACAGCCACGCCAGCCCGATGGAGTTCGACGTGCTGGGCATCCCCAAGCGGCCCTTCACGGCTGAAGACACCATCAGCGTGGCCGGGTATATGGCCTACAGCTTTGCTGCCGCGTTTCGTACCGAACCATTGCTGACTTACATCCGCGATCAATTGGGCAGCGACTACCTGAAGGTTTTCGACCTCGACTGGCAACCCAAGGGCGCCCTTAACCTGGCCGCCAGCGACTGGCAATCCCTCGGCGCCCTCGCCGCTCTGAGCGACCAGGCCCTGGCCGACAACGGCCTGCCGCAGTTCGAGGGCAGCAACGCCTGGGCCATCAGCGGCAGCCGTACCCGCAGCGGCAAACCGTTGCTGGCGGGCGACCCGCATATCCGTTTTTCCGTGCCGTCGGTGTGGTACGAGGCGCAACTGTCGGCGCCGGGTTTTGAGTTGTACGGCTATCACAATGCATTGGTGCCGATGGCATTCTTGGGGCATAACCTGGATTTCGGGTGGAGCCTGACCATGTTCCAGAACGACGACCTCGACTTGATCGCCGAGAAGGTCAACCCGGACAATCCCAATCAGGTCTGGTATCAGGGCCAGTGGGTCGACCTGACCCGCAGCGAACAACAGATCGCGGTCAAGGGCCAGGCACCGGTCACCCTCACCCTGCGCCAGTCGCCCCATGGGCCGATCATCAATGACGTGCTTGGCGAGACGGCAGGCAACACCCCCATCGCGATGTGGTGGGCCTTTCTCGACACTCAGAACCCGATCCTTGAAGGCTTCTACCAGCTCAACCGCGCCGATACGCTGGCCAAAGCCCGCGCCGCTGCGGCCAAGGTCTCGGCACCCGGCTTGAATATCGTGTGGGCCAATGCCAAGGGCGATATCGGCTGGTGGGCGGCGGCGCAGTTACCGATTCGTCCGGCAGGCGTGAACCCAGGGTTTATCCTCGACGGCAGTACCACCCAGGCCGACAAACTTGGCTTCTACCCCTTCAGCGCCAACCCTCAGGAAGAAAACCCGGCGCGCGGCTATGTGGTCTCTGCCAACGCCCAGCCAGCGTCGCCTACGGGCATGGAAATCCCCGGTTATTACAACCTGGCCGACCGTGGCCAGCAGTTGAACGCCCAGTTGAGCGACGCCCGAGTGAAGTGGGACGTGACCAACAGCCAAGCCTTGCAACTGGGCACCACCACCGCGTTCGGCCTACGCCTGCTGGCACCGCTGCTGCCAGTGCTGCGTGAGGTGGTCAAGGACCCGGCGCAACTTAAGCTGGTGGATCAACTGGCCAACTGGAAAGGCGACTACCCGCTGGATTCCATCAGCGCCACGCTGTTCAACCAGTTCCTGTTCAACCTCGCCGATGCGGCCTTCCACCCCAAACTCGGCGACGCGATGTTCAAGACCCTGATCAGCACCCGCGTGATCGACGCTGCCTTGCCACGCCTGGCAGCCGCTGCGGACTCGCCCTGGTGGGGCGGCAAACGCACCGACACCGTCAAGCTCGCCTGGGACAGCAGCCTCGCCCACCTCAAGGCCACCCTCGGCGACGACCCGAACCAGTGGCAATGGGGCAAGGCGCATACGTTGACCCACGGTCATCCGCTGGGCATGCAGAAGCCACTGGATAGGGTATTCAACGTCGGCCCGTTCCCCGCACCGGGCACCCATGAAGTGCCGAATAACCAATCCGCTGCCATCGGCCCGGCGCCCTGGCCAGTGACGTACGGCCCATCCACCCGCCGCCTGATCGACTTCGCCGATGTAGCCCACGCCCTGACCATCAATCCCGTGGGGCAAAGCGGCGTGCCGTTCGACAAGCATTACGGCGACCAGGCCGAGACCTATATCGAAGGGGGCTATGAGCAGGCGCATTTGAGCGATGAAGAAGTCACGGCCAATACCCGCGGCACGCTGAAGCTATTGCCCGCTCGATAACGGCCTGTAGCGCGGGCAAAAAAGTGGGAGGGGGCTTGCCCCCGATAGCAGTGGGTCAGTCACTGCATCTGTTGACTGATTCACCGCTATCGGGGGCAAGCCCCCTCCCACATTTGGATCGCGTAGATCTTTAGACCGGTGCTGGCGCGCGGCGCTTGTCCGGTTGCTGCCAGCCGTCGGCGGCGGCCTCTTCGATGGCTTGCTGGATGGCTTTCTTGCGCATCTCTTCGGCACGCCGGCTGAAGAACCACACCAGGAAGGTCACCAGCGACACCGCCAGCAGAATCAGGCTGGCCACGGCGTTGATCTCGGGCTTAACGCCCAGACGTACGGCCGAGAACACTTCCATCGGCAGGGTCGTGGAGCCTGGGCCCGACACGAAGCTGGCGAGTACCAGGTCATCCAGGGACAACGCGAACGACATCATGCCGCCCGCCGCCAATGACGGCGCGATCATCGGGATGGTGATCAGGAAGAACACCTTCCACGGCCGCGCGCCCAGGTCCATCGCCGCTTCTTCGATCGACAGGTCCAGCTCACGCAAGCGCGCCGACACCACCACCGCCACATACGCGGCACAGAACGTGGTGTGGGCGATCCAGATGGTGACGATGCCACGCTCCTGGGGCCAGCCGATCATCTGCGCCATGGCCACGAACAGCAGCAACAGCGACAGACCGGTGATCACTTCCGGCATCACCAGTGGCGCGGTCACGAGGCCGCCGAACAGCGTGCGGCCCTTGAAGTGACTGATGCGCGTAAGCACAAAGGCCGCCAGGGTGCCCAGCGCCACCGCAGCGATTGCGGTGTAGCAGGCGATTTCCAGGGAGCGGGCCACCGAGCCCATCAATTGGGTGTTATCCAACAGGCCCACGTACCACTTGATCGACCAACCGCCCCACACCGTCACCAGTTTGGATTCGTTGAACGAGTAGATCACCAGAATCAGCATCGGCAGGTAGATGAACAGCAACCCCGCCACCAGCATGAAGCTTGAGAAACTGAAGCGCTTCATATCTTGCCCTCCATCTCTTTGGCTTGGCTGCGGTTGAACAGGATGATCGGCACGATCAGGATCGCCAGCATCACCACCGCCAGTGCAGAGGCCACCGGCCAGTCACGGTTATTGAAGAATTCCTGCCACAACACTTTACCGATCATCAGGGTTTCCGGGCCGCCCAGCAGTTCCGGGATCACGAACTCGCCCACCACCGGAATGAAGACCAGCATGCAGCCAGCGATGATGCCGTTCTTGGACAGCGGCACGGTGATCTTCCAGAAGCTGTTGAAGGTGCTCGAACCCAGATCAGACGCGGCTTCCAGCAGGCTCTGATCGTGCTTCACCAGGTTGGCGTACAGCGGCAGGATCATGAACGGCAGGTAGGAATAGACCACGCCGATGTACACCGCGATGTTGGTGTTGAGGATCTGCAACGGTTCGCTGATCAGCCCGATGGACATCAGGAATCCGTTGAGCAAGCCGTTGTTGCTGAGGATGCCCATCCACGCATACACGCGGATCAGGATCGCGGTCCAGGTCGGCATCATGATCAGCAGCACCAGCACGGTCTGCATCTCTTTGCGCGCACTGGCGATGGCGTAGGCCATCGGGTAACCGATCAGCAGGCACAGCAGCGTGCTGAAGAACGCCATTTTCAGCGAGCCCAGGTACGCGGCGATGTACAACTCGTCGTCGCCAAGCATCGCGTAGTTGGCCAGGTTGAGCACCAACTGCAGCTTCTGCTCAACGAAGGTGTAGATCTCGGTGTACGGAGGGATCGCTACATCGGCTTCGGCAAAGCTGATTTTCAGCACGATGAAAAACGGCAGGGCGAAGAACAGGAACAGCCACAGGAATGGAATCCCGATGACCACCTGCTTGCCGCTGGGGACGATGCGGAGCAAGCGCCGCTTGAGCTTCTTCATGTTCATGAGCGAAGTACCACGCCGCTGTCGTCTTCCCACCAGACGTAAACCTGATCACCCCAGGTGGGGCGCTGGCCACGGCGCTCGGCGTTGGCCACGAAGGACTGCACCAGCTTGCCGCTCGGCAACTCCACGTAGAACACCGAGTGGCCGCCCAGGTAGGCGATGTCGTGGACCTTGCCGCTGGACCAGTTGTGTTCGCAGGTCGGCATTTCGGTGGTGACCAGCAGTTTTTCCGGGCGGATGGCGTAGGTCACCGACTTGTCTTCCACCGAGGTGGCAATGCCGTAGCCTACGTAAATGTCGCGGTCCAGGTCAGCGCACTTGAGCACCGCGTGGCCTTCGGCGTCGTCCACCACTTGGGTGTCGAAGATGTTGACATTGCCGATGAACTCGCACACCAGGCGGCTGGTGGGGGTTTCATAGATATCGATCGGGCTGCCGATCTGGGCGATCCAGCCCAGGTGCATGATTGCGATGCGCTCGGCCATGGTCATGGCCTCTTCCTGGTCGTGGGTCACCATCACGCAGGTCACGCCGACGCGTTCGATGATTTCCACCAGCTCCAGTTGCATCTGCGAACGCAGTTTTTTGTCCAGGGCGCCCATAGGCTCATCGAGCAGCAGCAGCTTCGGGCGCTTGGCCAGGGAACGGGCCAGGGCCACGCGCTGACGTTGGCCGCCGGACAACTGATGCGGCTTGCGCTTGGCGTACTGGCTCATCTGCACCAGCTTGAGCATCTCGGCCACGCGGGCGTCGATCTCGGCCTTGGGAATCTTGTCCTGTTGCAGACCGAAGGCGATGTTCTGCGCCACGGTCATGTGCGGGAACAGCGCATAGGACTGGAACATCATGTTGATCGGCCGCTCATAGGGCGGCATATCGGTGATGTCCACACCGTCGAGGTAGATGCGGCCTTCCGTTGGCCGTTCGAAGCCCGCGAGCATGCGCAGCAAAGTGGATTTGCCCGAACCCGAACCGCCGAGCAAGGCGAAGATCTCGCCTTTCTTGATTTCCAGGGACACATCGTCCACGGCAATCGTCTCGTCGAACTTCTTCGTGACCCGGTCGATTTTGACCAGCACCTTTTTCGGTGTCTGGTCGCCCTCGAGGGCTTTCTTATAGGCGCCGGAGGCAACTGCCATTTACGAAACTCCCAAAAAAATAGACTGCGGTTCACCCGAGGCGGGCGAACCCAGGAAAGTTGTGCCTTATTTGCCCGTCTTGACCTTGGTCCAGCTACGGGTCATTAAACGCTGCACCTTCGGGGGTAGCTCGAAGTTGACGAATGTCCGGTCGAGAACCGCCTGCGGTGGGTAAACCGCTTCGTCGGTGCGTATCGATTGCTCCATCAGCTTGTCCGCCCCTGGGTTAGGGTTGGCGTAACCGACGACGTCGCTGACCTGGGCGATGACCTCAGGTTGCAGCAAATAGTTGATGAAGGCATGGGCCTCCTTGACGTTGGTGGCGTCCTTAGGGATGGCCAGCACGTCGAACCACAGGTTGCCGCCTTCTTTCGGAATGACGTAGGCGATGTTCACGCCTTTGCCCGCCTCACTTGCGCGAGCCTTGGCCTGGAACACATCGCCAGAGAACCCGGCGGCCACGCAGATATTGCCGTTGGCCAGGTCAGAGATGTATTTGGATGAGTGGAAGTAGGTCACGTAGGGCCGCACTTTCAGCAGCTTTGCTTCGGCCTTTTTGTAGTCTTCCGGGTTGGTGCTGTTGGGGTTCAGGCCCATGTAGTTGAGCACCGCGGGCAGCATTTCATCCGCCGAATCCATGAACGACACACCACAGGTGGCCAGTTTTTTCATGTTTTCCGGTTCGAACAGTACGGCCCAGGAGTCGATATGGTCGACGCCCAGCACTTCTTTGACTTTGTCGACGTTATAGCCGATGCCATTGGTGCCCCACAGGTACGGCACGGCGTACTGGTTGCCCGGGTCGTTCTTTTCCAGGCGCTTGAGCAGTGCCGGGTCGAGGTTGGCGTAATTGGTCAGCAACGATTTATCGAGCTTCTGGAACGCCCCGGCCTTGATCTGCTTGCCGAGGAAGTGATTGGACGGCACCACCACGTCGTAGCCGGTGTGCCCGGCCAGCAATTTGCCTTCCAGGGTTTCATTGGAGTCGAACACGTCGTACACAGGCTTGATGCCGCTCGCCTTCTCGAAGTCGGCCAGGGTGTCGGTGCCGATGTAATCCGACCAGTTATAAATATGCACGGTCGGTGCAGCCTGCACGCTGATAGCCAGCGTGATACCTGCACTCAGCAGCATGGCTTTGCGAAATAAAGAAATTGGCAAGTGGAGGTCCTCTTAAATAGTTGGGCCCAAAGTTGTTGCCCGGCAACAAAACCGGCGCGCAACTTACCCTCGATAAACCGATCCGGCAAAACTTTCTGTCATTTAATTAATGTGTGGGAGAGAGTTTCCCCCTCCCACAGGTTTAAAGGCTTACTTGCCCGATTTGATCTTGGTCCAGCTGCGTGTCATTTCACGCTGGGCCGCGGCTGGCAGGTCAGCAATGGCGTAGAGCTTGGCTTGCACATCCGCCGATGGGTAGATGCCTGGGTCGCTGGTGATGTCCTTGTCGACCAGGGCGGTAGCCTTCTCGTTACCGTTCGGGAAACGCACGCTGTTGGTGATCGACGCCATGACTTCTGGCTTGAGCAGGTAGTTCATGAACTTGTAGGCCGCGTCGACATTTTCGGCATCCTTAGGAATGGCGACCATGTCGTAGAAACTGCCGGCGCCTTCTTTCGGAATGTCGTACGCCACTTTGACCTTGCCACCGGCTTCAGCCGCGCGGGACTTGGCCTGCTGGATGTCACCCGAATAACCCACGGCTACGCAGATGTTGCCGTTGGCCAGGTCGGAGATGTACTTGGAGGAGTGGAAGTAACCGATCGAAGGACGGATCTTCAGGAACAGTTCTTCGGCTTTCTTCAGGTCATCTTTCTTCTGGGTGTCGGTCGGCAGGCCCAGGTAATGCAGGGCAATCGGCAACATTTCAGTCGGCGAATCAAGGAAGCTCACGCCGCAGCTTTTGAGCTTGGCGATGTTTTCAGGCTTGAGCAGCGTGTCCCACGAGTCGATCTTGTCCACGCCCAGCGCAGCCTTGACCTTCTCCGGGTTGTAGCCGATGCCGATCGAGCCCCACATGTACGGGAAGGCGTGCTTGTTGTCAGGGTCGCTGACCGACACGGCTTTGAGCAGGGATTTGTTCAGGTTGTCGTAGTTGGACAGCTTGGACTTGTCCAGCTCCTGATAAACGCCGGCCTTGATCTGCTTGGCCAGAAAGTTGTTCGACGGTACGACGATGTCATACCCGGACTTGCCGGCCAGCAATTTGGCCTCCAGGGTCTCGTTGCTGTCGAACACGTCGTACACCACTTTGATGCCCGACTCTTTTTCAAAGTTGGCGATGGTGTCCGGTGCGATGTAGTCGGACCAGTTGTAGACGTGCAGCACTTTATCGTCTGCCTGGGCCGCGCCTGCCATTGCGCCCATCAGGGACAAGGCGAGGAGGGTCTTGCCCGCGTTCTTCAAACCTAATGCCTTCATTTGGTGATGCTCCAATTTTTTCTTTTTTGGGCCACAAGCTATGTATGTTCCGCAGCCCAGCCAATGGGCAACAAAACAGGGCGACAGTCTGGCAAGTTCAGGGGCCGGCTTTCAACCAAAGCCCCCACATTTATAACCACTCGGTGCGCTGAGCACTGAGCCTAGCACTTAGCCTTGCAATGCCGCCAAAGTCAGGTCCAGGCACTGGCGAGCCTTGGTCACCAGCTCGTCGATTTCCGTCTTGCTGATCACCAGCGGCGGCGAAATGATCATGGTGTCGCCCACGGCGCGCATGATCAGGCCATTCTCGAAGCAGAACGTGCGGCAAATCATGCCCACGCCCTTGCCTTCGTAACGCTTGCGCGTGGCCTTGTCCTGCACCAGTTCAATCGCACCGAGCATGCCGACGCCACGCACTTCACCCACCAGAGGGTGATCCGCCAGCTCCCTCAGACGTTTCTGCAAATAGGGTGCCGTTTCGTCATGTACACGCTTAACAATCTGTTCATCGCGCATGATGCGGATGTTTTCCAGTGCGACTGCCGCCGCTACCGGATGACCGGAGTAGGTGAAGCCATGGTTGAAATCGCCGCCTTCGTTAAGCACGGCCACCACGTCATCGCGCACGATCAGGCCGCCCATGGGGATGTAACCCGAGGTCAGGCCCTTGGCGATGGTCATCATGTGCGGCTTGAGGCCATAGAAATCGCTACCGAACCACTCACCGGTACGGCCGAAACCGCAGATCACTTCGTCGGCGACAAACAGAATGTCGTACTTGGCGAGGATTTCCTTGATGCGCGGCCAGTAAGTCTCAGGCGGTACGATCACGCCGCCGGCGCCCTGGATCGGCTCGGCAATAAAGGCACCGACATTGTCCACGCCCAGTTCCAGGATCTTCTCTTCAAGCTGGTTGGCAGCCCACACGCCGAACTCTTCGGGGCTCATATCGCCGCCTTCACCGAACCAATACGGCTGGGCGATATGGACGATGCCCGGAATCGGCAAATCGCCCTGCTCGTGCATATAAGTCATGCCGCCCAGGCTGGCACCGGCCACGGTGGAACCGTGGTAGCCATTCTTGCGGCTGATGATGGTTTTCTTGTTCGGCTGGCCTTTGATCGCCCAGTAGTGGCGGACCATGCGCAACATGGTGTCGTTGCCTTCGGAGCCGGAACCAGTGAAGAACACGTGGTTCATGCCGGCTGGGGCGATGTCGGAAATGGCCTTGGCCAGTTCCAGCACCGGCGGGTGAGCGGTCTGGAAGAACAGGTTGTAGTACGGCAGTTCTTTCATTTGCTTGGCGGCGGCGTCGGCCAGTTCATCGCGACCGTAACCGATCGCCACGCACCACAGGCCGGCCATGCCGTCGAGGATCTTGTTGCCTTCGCTGTCCCACAGGTACACGCCGTGGGCTTTGGTGATGATTCGTGGGCCTTTCTCTTTCAATTGCTTGAAATCGCTGAACGGCGCCAGGTGGTGATCACTGCTCAAGGCTTGCCATTCACGGGTTTGCGGGTTGTTGCTGGACATACCGATCTCCTAGACTTTTCAGTGAAGGGCGCGCCGTTCAAAGGGCGCGCCCGGCGCATCAGACGGCAAAGAGCAGGAATTCCCGCTCCCACGAACTGATGACGCGCTTGAAGTTTTCATGCTCGGCCCGCTTGACCGCGACGTAGCCTGTGATGAATTTGTGCCCCAGGTATTTCTCGATGGTCTTGCTGTTTTCCATACGCTCCAGGGCATCTTCAATGGTCAGCGGCAAGCGCAGATTGCGTCGCTCGTAACCACGACCCACCACCGGCGCGCTCGGGTTATGGCCTTCGACCATGCCGATAAAACCGCACAGCAGGCTGGCGGCAATCGCCAGATACGGGTTGGCATCGGCGCCCGGCAGGCGGTTTTCCACGCGGCGGTTCTGCGGGCCGGCATCCGGTACGCGCAGGCCCACGGTGCGGTTTTCTTCGCCCCACTCCACGTTCACCGGCGCCGAGGTATCCGGCAGGAAGCGGCGGAACGAGTTCACATTGGGCGCAAACAACGGCAGCAATTCAGGGATGAATTTCTGCAGGCCGCCGATGTGGTTGAGGAACAGCTCACTCATGGTCCCGTCCTCATTGGAGAAGACGTTCTTGCCGGTGGCGATGTCGATGATGCTCTGGTGCAGGTGCATGGCGCTGCCGGGCTCGCCGGTCATGGGCTTGGCCATGAAAGTGGCAGCCACATCGTGCTTGAGCGCGGCTTCACGCATGGTGCGTTTGAACACCAGAATCTGGTCGGCCAGGGATAGCGCATCGCCGTGACGGAAGTTGATTTCCATCTGCGCAGTGCCGTCTTCGTGGATCAGGGTATCGAGGTCCAGTTCCTGTAGCTCGCACCAGTCGTAGACGTCTTCGAACAGTGGGTCGAATTCGTTGGCCGCTTCTATAGAGAAGGACTGGCGACCGGTTTCCGGGCGACCGGAACGCCCAATCGGCGGTTGCAGTGGGAAGTCCGGGTCTTCGCAGCGTTTGGTCAGGTAGAACTCCATCTCCGGCGCCACGATGGGCTGCCAGCCTTTATCGGCGTAGAGCTTGAGGACTTTCTTGAGCACGTTGCGCGGCGACAGCTCGATGGGGTTGCCTTGCTTGTCGTAGGTGTCGTGGATCACCTGTGCGGTGGGCTCGATGGCCCAGGGCACCAGGAACACCGCGTTCTGGTCGGGGCGGCAGATCATGTCGATGTCGGCCGGGTCGAGCAATTCGTAATAAATGTCGTCTTCGACATAGTCGCCGGTCACGGTCTGCAACAGAACGCTCTCGGGCAGGCGCATGCCTTTTTCGGCGATGAACTTGTTGGTCGGCGAAATCTTGCCTCGGGTGATACCGGTGAGGTCGCCAATCATGCATTCGACTTCTGTGATCTTGTGGTCTTTCAACCAATCGGTGAGCTGGTCGAGGTTGTTACTCATAAATGCCTCTGGGCTGGGTTTCCTGGCATCCATTAAAGGCCAGGCGTTGGTTGACGCAGCATCCGCGTCGTTTCTTCACTCAGGGTAGGAGCTTACCTGCCATTTGGGGTGGTAATGCATTCCTCACGCCAAACTCGTGCAGAATCATGAGCGGCACCCGGGGTCGGCGCCCTTCAGAGGCGAAGGCGCGGTGAGTGAAGGGGCAGGAAAAAGGTCGCCCGAGGCGTCAAGAATATTGGCCGGGCCATGGGTATTCACGCAGGATGGGTGAACGGATGACAAAGCCCGTGTGAAGCAGGCCGAGACGCCGATTAGCGGCAGGCGAGACATGAAGCACCCCGGTATTATTGCTGTTATGGGTTTGAATCGAGCTTAGCCTTGTTCATTTTTTTACACAACACCCCCGTAAAAAATACAACACGGCCCGCTCAAGCCTGCGGTGCCCAAGCCGTTCAAAGCGGAAAAAACGCCCCGAAAAGCCCCAAAAAAGCCGTCACGGCGCTTTTTTAGGGCAAAAAAGGCCTCGCTTGACTTCGGCATGCCGTTCGGGTTGACTGAAACCAGAAAAGATCAATGATTGATATTTTTAACAACAAAGGTGTTGCATCATGTCGGTACCCCCGCGTGCCGTTCAGCTTAACGAAGCGAACGCGTTCCTTAAGGATCATCCTGAGGTTCTGTACGTAGACCTTCTAATTGCGGATATGAATGGTGTGGTGCGCGGCAAGCGCATCGAACGCACCAGCCTCCACAAGGTTTACGAGAAGGGCATTAACCTGCCTGCCTCTTTATTTGCCCTGGATATCAACGGCTCGACGGTGGAAAGCACCGGCCTGGGTCTGGACATCGGCGATGCTGACCGAATCTGTTATCCAATCCCCGACACCCTGTGCAATGAACCTTGGCAAAAGCGCCCTACCGCGCAGCTGCTGATGACCATGCACGAACTGGAAGGTGAACCTTTCTTCGCCGATCCGCGCGAAGTCCTGCGCCAGGTTGTAAGCAAATTCGACGACCTCGGTTTGACCATCTGCGCCGCCTTCGAGCTTGAGTTCTACCTGATCGACCAGGAGAACGTGAACGGCCGCCCACAACCGCCCCGCTCGCCGATCTCCGGCAAACGCCCGCACTCGACACAGGTCTACCTGATCGACGACCTCGACGAATACGTCGACTGCCTCCAGGACATTCTGGAAGGTGCCAAAGAGCAAGGCATCCCGGCCGACGCCATCGTCAAGGAAAGTGCCCCGGCGCAGTTCGAAGTGAACCTGCACCACGTGGCCGACCCAATCAAGGCCTGCGACTACGCCGTACTGCTCAAGCGCCTGATCAAGAACATCGCCTACGACCATGAGATGGACACCACCTTCATGGCCAAGCCTTACCCAGGCCAGGCAGGCAACGGTTTGCATGTACACATTTCGATCCTGGACAAGGACGGCAAGAACATCTTTGCCAGCGAGGATCCCGAGCAGAACGCCGCATTGCGTCACGCGATCGGCGGTGTGCTGGAGACCCTACCCGCCCAAATGGCGTTCCTGTGCCCTAACGTCAACTCCTACCGCCGTTTCGGCGCACAGTTCTACGTGCCGAACTCGCCGTGCTGGGGCCTGGACAACCGCACCGTGGCGATTCGCGTACCAACCGGCTCGGCCGATGCGGTGCGTATCGAACACCGCGTGGCGGGCGCCGACGCCAACCCTTACCTGCTGATGGCTTCGGTCCTGGCAGGCGTGCACCACGGTCTGACCAACAAGATCGAGCCTGGCGCTCCGGTGGAAGGCAACAGCTACGAGCAAAACGAGCAGAGCTTGCCGAACAACCTGCGCGATGCCCTGCGCGAGTTGGACGACAGCGAGGTGATGGCCAAGTACATCGATCCTAAGTACATCGATATCTTCGTCGCCTGTAAGGAAAGTGAGCTGGAAGAGTTCGAACACTCCATCTCCGACCTTGAATACAACTGGTACCTGCATACCGTGTAAGCGGTTGCCGCGATAAAAAAACGCCACAGGCTTTGGGTCTGTGGCGTTTTTTTATGGGGCTGTTCTGAGAGACCGGGTCGGTCTTATCGGGGGCAAGCCCCCTCCCAAACTTGGTATGTATTCACAGATCAAAAATGTGGGAGTGGGTTGCCCCCGATAGCTGCCTGGCAGACAACACAGATTCCTGCTCATACAATGCCCGCTGCCTTGTAGGAGACTTCCATGACCACCCGCCCCGACGCCCCTCGCAAACCCCGCGCCCGCAGCCAGGCGCGGATCGATGCGATTCTCGATGCCGCCCGCACCCTGCTGGCCGCCGAAGGCGTGGCAAGTCTGTCGATCTACAGCGTGGCAGAACGCGCGCAGATTCCACCGTCGTCGGTTTATCACTTCTTCGCCAGCGTGCCGGCGCTGCTGGAGGCGTTGACCGCCGATGTGCATGGGGCCTTTCGTGCGGCGATTCAGGCGCCCATCGATCATGAACCCCTCAAGCAATGGCGCGATCTGTCCTGCATCGTCGAGCAACGCATGCTCACCATCTACGACCAGGATGCCGCCGCGCGCCAATTGATCCTGGCGCAGCATGGCCTCACCGAAGTAACCCAGGCCGACCGCCAACATGATCTGGAACTGGGCGACCTGATGTTCAAGGTTTTCAACCACCACTTCGAGGTGCCGACACTGCCCAGCGATGTGGATGTGTTCGCCCTGGCGCTGGAGCTGAGCGACCGCGTGTACGCGCGCTCGGTGCATCAGCATGGGCTGATCACGCCGCGCATGGCCGAGGAAGGCATGCGGGTGTTCGATGCGTATGTGGGGCTGTATCTACCGGCTTACCTGCCCAAGCGTTGAGCCTTGCGTTGACTGGGGCGATCCCATCGGGGGCAAGCCCCCCCCCACACTTTGACTTGTGAATACTTTCAAAAGGTGGGGGGGGGGTTGCCCCCGATGACGACCTCAAGCCAGTTCACAACTTGGCGATCGACACCTCGGTTGATTTCACAAAGGCAATCACTTCACTACCAATGACCAGCTCCAGCTCTTTGACCGAGCGAGTGGTGATCACTGAGGTGACGATGCCGGAGGCGGTCTGCACGTCGATTTCCGACAACACGTCACCGACCACAATTTCCTTGATGGTGCCTTTGAACTGGTTACGCACGTTGATGGCTTTAATAGTCATGTCGTTCTCTCTTCATGGGGATAGGTGAGTTATTGCGCCCAACGCAATTGCGTCGGCAGCGGTGAAACAGGTTCGGGGTCGGGCGGTGTACCGGGCAGTGACAGCACGCGGTTGAGTACCTCGGCTTCCAGCGCGGCCAGGCGGTGGGAGCCACGGGCCCGTGGGCGGGGCAGGTCAACGATCAGGTCCAGACCGATTTCACCGTCTTCGATCAGGATCACCCGGTCGGCAATCGCCACGGCTTCGTTGACGTCATGGGTCACCAGCAGCACGGTAAAGCCATGCTGCTGCCAAAGGTTTTCGATCAGTTGCTGCATCTCGATGCGGGTCAGGGCATCAAGCGCGCCCAGCGGCTCATCGAGCAACAGTAGGCGCGGTTGGTGGATCAGCGCGCGAGCCAACGCCACGCGTTGCTTCTGGCCACCGGACAAGGCCGCCGGCCATTCATTGGCGCGCTCGGCCAGCCCCACCGCGTCCAAGGCTTGCAGTGCTTTGGCACGCCAGTCGCCTTTGAGGCCCAGGCCCACGTTGTCGATGATCTTTTTCCACGGCAGCAGACGCGCTTCCTGGAACATCAATCGCGTGTCTTCACGGGCCGCGCTCAGGGGTGCGGAACCGGCTAGCAGCTCTCCGCCGCTGGCGTCGTCCAGCCCGGCCAGCAGGCGCAGCAAGGTACTTTTGCCGCAACCGCTGCGCCCCACCACGGCGACGAATTGCCCCGCCGGAATGTGCAGATCGATGCCCTTGAGCACATCCCGCGTGCCGAAGGCTTTACGCAACTTACGCACCGCCAGGGGAATCCCCTTGAGCAGGCGTGGAGGTTGTTGAGCGGTCATGCCGCACCTCCTTTATGCGTTTGGTACGCCGGATGCCAACGCAGCCACACCCGCTCCAGACCGCGCGCGGCCAGGTCCGCCAGTTTGCCGAGGATCGCGTACATCACGATCGCCAGCACCACCACATCGGTTTGCAGGAATTCGCGGGCATTCATCGCCAGGTAACCAATACCGGAACTGGCCGAAATAGTTTCCGCCACGATCAGCGTCAACCACATAAAGCCCAGCGCAAAGCGCACGCCCACCAGGATCGACGGCAACGCACCCGGCAGGATCACCTGCCAGAACAGGCTGAACCCGGACAACCCATAACTGCGCGACATCTCCACCAGCGCCGGGTCGACGTTGCGAATGCCGTGGTAGGTGTTCAGGTAGATCGGGAACAGCGTGCCGAGGGCCACCAGGAAAATCTTCGCCGTTTCGTCAATGCCGAACCACAGGATTACCAGCGGGATCAGCGCCAGGTGCGGCACGTTGCGAATCATCTGCACCGAGCTGTCGAGCAGGCGCTCGCCCCATGTCGACAGCCCGGTGATAAAGCCCAGCGCCAGGCCGATAGCGCCGCCGATCACAAAACCCAGGCCCGCGCGCCAGCCGCTGATGGCCAGGTGCGTCCAGATTTCACCGCTGCGCACCAGGTTAACCCCGGCCTCGATCACCGCGCTCGGCGCCGGCAGGATGCGCGTCGACAACCACCCCGCCGACACCGACACCTGCCACACCGCCAGCAACAGCAGCGGCAGCACCCAAGGCGCCACGCGATGGCTCACTTTTGCAAGGTTCATCGCGCCGCCTCAGCTCTGTGACGCCGCTTTGGGAAGAATATCGTTGGCGACCATTTCGCCGAACGGGCTCACGTATCCGGCGCTTTTCGGCAGTTCTGGACGCTCGACATCCAGGTGCGGAAACAGCAATTCGGCCACGCGGTACGACTCTTCCAGGTGCGGATAACCGGAGAAAATAAAGGTGTCGATGCCCAGCGCTGCGTATTCTTTTACGCGCTCGGCCACGGTTGCGCCGTCGCCTACCAACGCTGTACCCGCCCCGCCGCGAACCAGGCCGACGCCAGCCCACAGGTTGGGGCTGACTTCGAGGTTGTCGCGGTTGCCGCCGTGCAAGGCGGCCATGCGTTGCTGGCCCACCGAATCGAAGCGCGCCAGTGAGGCTTGGGCGCGGGCGATGGTGTCGTCGTCCAAGTGGGAGATCAGTTTGTCGGCGGCTTTCCAGGCTTCGTCATTGGTTTCGCGCACGATCACATGCAGACGAATGCCGAAGCGTACAGTGCGCCCGAGCTTGGCGGCCTTGGCCCGCACTTGTTCGATTTTCTCGGCCACGGCGGCCGGTGGTTCGCCCCAGGTCAGCACCATTTCCACTTGTTCGGCCGCCAGGTCCTGGGCCGCTTCGGAGGAGCCACCGAAGTACAGCGGCGGCCGTGGCTGCTGGATCGGCGGGTAGAGCAATTTGGCGCCTTTGACGCTGATGTGTTGGCCGTCGTAATCCACGGTTTCGCCTTCAAGTACGCGGCGCCAGATACGGGTGAACTCCACCGAGGCCTGGTAGCGCTCTTCGTGGCTTAGGAACAGGCCATCACCGGCCAGTTCTTCGGGGTCGCCACCGGTCACCAGATTGAACAACGCCCGCCCGCCGGACAAACGATCCAGGGTCGCGGCCTGGCGCGCTGCCACCGTCGGGGAAATGATCCCCGGGCGCAGTGCGACCAGGAACTTGAGACGTTGGGTCACCGGGATCAGAGAAGCGGCCACCAGCCACGAGTCTTCGCAGGAACGCCCGGTGGGGATCAGCACCCCGCCGAAGCCCAGGCGATCGGCAGCCTGGGCGACTTGTTGCAGGTAACCGTGGTCCACGGCGCGAGCGCCTTCGGCAGTGCCAAGGTAATGACCGTCGCCGTGGGTAGGCAGGAACCAGAAAATATTGAGGCTCATGGAGTTGTCTCCTGAAGAAGTCGGATTACGGCGCTTTAGCAACAGCGGCCGGAGGCGTCCAGATCACGTCCTTGATGCTCAAGGGCTTGGGGATCAATTTGAGTTGGTAAAAGCTGTCGGCGATTTTCTGTTGAGCGGCCACCACTTGCGGGGTCAGGAACAGCGCGCCGTAGCCCTGGCGTTTTACCGAGGTGAGGGTGATGTCAGCCGGCAGGCCGAGCAGCGGCGCGACTTGGTCGGTGACTTCCTGCGGGTTGGCTTTGGACCACTCGCCCACGGCACGCACCTCTTCCACCAACGCGGTGATCACGTCGGGGTGCTGTTCGGCGTAGGGTTTGGTTGCCAGGTAGAACTGATGGTTGTCGGCGATGCCAGTACCGTCACGCAGGGTACGTGCTTGCAGTTGTTGCTCGGCGGCGGCCTGGTAGGGGTCCCAGATCACCCACGCATCCACACTGCCCCGCTCGAACGCCGCACGGGCATCGGCAGGCGGCAGGAATACGGTCTGCACATCGCTGTATTTCAGGCCGGCGTCCTCCAAGGCGCGCACCAGCAGGTAATGCACGTTGGAGCCTTTGTTGAGCACGATTTTCTTGCCCTTGAGCTCGGCCACCGATTTGATCGGTGAGTCTTTGGGCACCAGGATCGCTTCGCTGGTCGGTGCCGGTGGCTCGTAGGCCACGTAGAGCAGATCGGCACCGGCCGCCTGGGCGAAGACCGGCGGGGTTTCGCCGGTCACGCCGAAGTCGATGGAGCCGACGTTCAGACCTTCAAGCAACTGCGGGCCGCCAGGAAACTCGGTCCACTGCACCTGCACGCCTTGGGCGGCCAGACGTTTTTCCAGGGTGCCCTTGGCCTTGAGCAGGACCAAGGTGCCGTATTTCTGATAACCGATCCGCAGGGTCTCGGCGGCGTGAGCTTGAACAATGGCGCCGAAGGACACAGCCGCAGCAAACAGTGCGACCAGACCACGACGCAAGATGACAGTGCGCATGGCGCTCTCTCCAAAAATGCGATGAGGGGTTTTGGCTGCACCTGCTTGGCCGTTGGCGGCTGAGTAAGGTGAGTGTTTCCAGGTTTCAGGTACGGCTTAAATGCTCCAGCGAGCACTCAACAAACGTTCATTCAATACATGCGGATCAAGGGGTTTCGGGCGACGGGCCATGGCGCCGTAGAGCGTCTCTAGCGCCTCGTACAATCGCTGCTCCAGCACCGGCACCAACTGCGCCTGGGCACTGCCTTCGCCATAGGCGATCTGGCTGTCTTCGGCAAAAATGCCGTGGAGCAACTCCTGCGCCTTGAGCGCCGACAACACTGGCTTCAACGCGTAATCCACTGCCAGCATGTGCGCGATGCTGCCGCCGGTAGCCATTGGCAGCACCACCTTATGGGCCAAGGCCCGCTCAGGCAGCAGATCGAGCACGGTTTTCAACGCGCCGGAGAACGAAGCCTTGTAAACCGGCGTGGCGATCACCAGGCCGTCGGCGTTGGCGACCTGCTCCAGCAGGTCGATGACCTTTGGGCTGTCGAACCGAGCGTGCAGCAAGTCTTCGGCCGGGAAGTCCCGTACCTGGTAACTCACTACTTCCACGCCTTTGTGTTGCAACCACTGACGGGTTTTTTCCAGCAAGACCCCGGAGCGGGAACGCTGGCTGGGACTGCCTCCGAGTGTTACGACCAACATGCAGGAATTCCTTGAGCAAGTGCCGGCGGTTCGCTGAAGTGGCGATGGCGCCAAGATGGAACAGACCTTATCAGCTGATTCATATATCTATAAATCTTATTTTTTCATTTGTTTATTCCTTAAAAACATATGCACTTTATCAATCGCCAGGCGAAAAAAAAGGCCGTGGAAACGGCCTGAAAACCCCTGCTTTGATTCAGTTACAGATGCGGTACATCGTCTGCGAGAGGAGGGCTTGCCCCCGAGGCGATAGCGTCAACGATTGGGCTGCGGGGTCAGCCGCAGGTACGGCTTCACTGCGCGATAGCCCTTTGGAAAGCGTTTCTTGATCTCGTCCTCGTCCTTGAGCGACGGCACGATCACCACTTCATCCCCGTCTTGCCAGTTGGCGGGCGTGGCGACCTTGTGGTTATCGGTCAATTGCAGCGAGTCGATCACCCGCAGGATTTCATGGAAGTTGCGCCCGGTGCTGGCCGGGTAGGTGATGGTCAGGCGAATCTTTTTGTTTGGGTCAATTACGAACAACGATCGCACGGTGAGGGTGTCGCTGGCATTGGGGTGGATCAGGTCGTAGAGATCAGAGACCTTGCGATCGGCATCGGCCAGGATTGGGAAGTTGACGGTGGTGTTCTGGGTTTCGTTGATGTCTTCGATCCACTTGTGGTGCGAGTCCACTGGGTCAACCGACAGCGCGATGGCTTTGACGCCGCGCTGGGCGAATTCGTCCTTGAGCTTGGCGGTAAAGCCCAGCTCGGTGGTGCATACCGGCGTGAAGTCGGCCGGGTGGGAAAACAACACTCCCCAGCTATCGCCCAGCCATTGGTGGAAACGAATCTTGCCGGCGCTGGAATCCTGTTCGAAGTCGGGGGCGATATCGCCCAGTCTTAGGCTCATGGTGTGGCTCCTGATGAGTGCTTATGGAGCCCACTGTGCATGGGTTGTGGCTATTTTAAAAAGAATAAATATCGATTTATCTAGACGATAAAAGAATATTAAAAATCGTTCATTGGACGCTCAACCGGGTGCAAGGCACCATCGTCACCAAGGTTCGAGAAGGCCTTGAGACGCTGTAAAAGAGGGGTTCAGGAAGGGCTTACGGGGGTGAGCCTGACTTGAAAAGCAAGACACCTTGCCCGGCGTTGCGCCGGGCAAGGTTTTGACGTCTTACAACTGCTTAGAACAGTGGCAGAGAGTAGCTGACGATGAGGCGGTTTTCATCCTGGGAACGAGTGTTCGCCAGGTCGGTGCGCCACATTGCGTTTTTCCAGGCTACGCCGAGGTTTTTCAGCGGGCCTTCTGGAATCACGTAGGCAACGGTGATGTCACGCTCCCACTCGGACTGGCCAGTGGTTTCTGTGCGGGCAGCAGTGTTGGCAATGGTATCGATGTCGCTACCTTTGAGGTATACGACACCTGCAGTCAGGCCCGGAACACCCACTTTGGCGAAATCATAAGCGTAACGCGCCTGCCAGGTACGCTCACCGGCGCGGGCGAACTTCTGGATTTGCATGTCAGTGGTCAGATAAGCCGAAGAACCATCGCCTTGGTTCAACCAAGGGAAATCACTGCTGCCGTTGCTCACCTGGTAGCCACCACCAAAGGTATGACCTTCCACGGTGTACAGGAACAAACCGCTGTACAGGTTGTTATCAACCTTGCCCTTACCCGCACGGAAACCGTTGTAGTTACCGTTGGTGTAGTAAGCGGAGTTATTGCCGTTCAGGCCATCATCGGAGCTATTGAAGTAGCGCAGGTCAGATTTCAATACGCCCGGGCCGATCGCCCAGTTGTGGGTCAGGCCGAGGAAGTGCTGTTTATAGAAGTCTTCCAGATTGCCGTAGTAGTACTGAGCGGTAAGGTCTTTGGTGAGCTTGTAGTCACCACCCGCGTAGTAGAACTTGTTAACGAACTTACCGGCGGTGTAATTGGAGCTGCCGTTAGCGCCACCCAGCGACAAACCTTCGTTGTTACTGGAGTTACGACCTTTGGCATGCTCGATCTGACCGCCAACCAGCGTCAGATCCTTGATGTCGTTGGACGTGATCTGACCACCTTGGAAGGTTTGCGGCAGCAGACGACCATCGTTGGTCACGATAACAGGCAGTTTAGGCTGCAGAGTACCCAGCTTAAGCTCGGTCTGAGAGATCTTGACCTTACCGGTTACGCCCAGGCTGGCGTAATCATGAACAGCCTTGTTGCCGTCGCTTGGGAACACAGTGCCGCCGGATGCGGTACCACTGTAGTTACCATGCTCGGCACGGCTCGAATCCAGTCGTACACCGTACAGGCCGATGGCGTCGACACCGAACTGAACGGTACCTTGGGTATAACCCGAGATGAAACGCAGATCGAAGCCCTGGCCCCACTCAGCGTTCTTGTTGCGAGTAGTCGTGCCTGGGGCGCCATCACGGTTATCCGTGTTGATGTAAAAGTTACGCAGCCCCAGAGTTGCCTTGCTGTCTTCGATGAAACCAGCAGCGCCTGCGTGCTGGGCGATTACGCCCAAAGCGACAGACAGTGCCAAGGTGGACTTCTTCATGTACCGCTCCTCTCGTTTCTAATTTTTGTAGTTCTTTGGTCTCGGGTCTGACGCCCTCGATCCACAGATGCGCGATTAGCGCCAGATAGTGACTACCAAGTCAATCGTAACCTAGTGTGCCTACTACTTTCGTCTAACCGCTGTTGATTTGGTCCCTGCAGGGTAATGAGTTTTTCATACACCCAAAAAGAATTGTTTCATTCTTTTTAATACAATTTTGGAATAAGCTTTTGCGTAGATCGAGTTGGTCAGCGTAGACGAACCTGTCGAAATGCTAATTCCTAAAAAGTATTTTTTAGCGCCATTTAGATCAGTAAAGAATAAACGTAACGCTGCAAACGTCACCTACGATCAAAAAAGCGACGCCATGATGGCCAAACGCATATCCTCCCGTCAATTTGTTACAGTTTTTGTATCGGAATAGTTTCTTTTGATGACAAGCCCCGACACTCAAGGGCCGAGCAACACCTTCTTCACGCAATCTACTCCTTGCCGCGCTTACCGTATCGGCCCTTACCGAGCGTTCTGAAGGGTTTATATCCCTTTACGACAGCCACGTTGTCGCACCCCGGCACACGGCGAGGTCTGAAGAAACCTAAAAAGGTTGGCGCGAGCCAGCTCGCGCCTGCAACAAGGTCGCGAGGGTTAGAGGGCTTTTTCGAAAATCTTCGAATTGCGCTGGTAGTTGTACAGCGAGGCGCGCGCGGACGGCAGACGGTCCACGCTGCTTGGCACAAACCCACGCTCCCGGAACCAATGGGCAGTGCGGGTGGTGAGGACGAACAACGTTTTCAAGCCCTGAGCCCTGGCGCGGGTTTCGATGCGCTCAAGCAGCTCATCGCCGCGCCCGCCGTGGCGGTATTCGGGGTTCACCGCCAAGCACGCGAGTTCACCGGCATCCGAATCGGCGATCTGGTACAGCGCCGCGCAGGCGATGATCATGCCTTCGCGTTCGACCACGCTGAACTGCTCGATTTCGCGCTCCAGCACTTCCCGCGAGCGGCGCACCAAAATGCCCTGCTCTTCCAACGGGCTGATCAGGTCGAGCAGGCCACCGACGTCCTCAATCGCCGCCTCGCGCACCAACTCGAATTGCTCCTGAGCCACCAACGTACCGCCACCGTCGCGGGTGAACAGTTCGGTGAGCAGCGCGCCGTCTTCGGCATAGCTGACGATATGGCTGCGCCCTACCCCGCCCCGGCAAGCCTGGGCCGCTGCGTCGAGCAATTCGGCTTGGTAGTTGCTGCTGCCCAGGCGCTGCAAATGCGCCGGCACTTGCTGCGGACGCAACTCGCGCACCAAACGCCCATGTTCATCGATCAGGCCGAGATCGGCACCGAACAGCAGCAATTTATCGGCTCCCAAGTCGATCGCGGCGCGAGTAGCGACATCTTCGCAGGCCAGGTTGAAAATCTCTCCGGTGGGCGAGTAACCCAGGGGCGACAGCAAGACGATAGAGCGCTCGTCCAACAGGCGATTGATGCCCTTGCGGTCGACCCGGCGCACTTCGCCGGTGTGGTGGTAGTCCACGCCTTCGAGTACGCCGATGGGGCGCGCAGTTACCAGATTGCCGCTGGCCACCCGCAGGCGCGAGCCCTGCATGGGCGATGAGGCCATGTCCATCGACAGGCGCGCTTCGATGGCGATACGCAGATGGCCGACCGCATCGATCACGCACTCCAGGGTAGCGGCATCGGTGATGCGCATGCCTTCGTGGTAAGCCGGGGTGAGGCCGCGCGCTTCAAGGCGCGCTTCGATCTGTGGACGCGAACCGTGCACCAGCACCAGGCGCACGCCCAGACTGTGGAGCAGCACCAGGTCGTGGACGATATTGCCGAAGTTGGGATGGTCCACACCATCGCCCGGCAACATGACCACAAAGGTGCAGTCGCGGTGGGCATTGATGTAAGGGGAAGCATGACGAAGCCAATTGACGTATTCGGGCATAACACCTGGGCCTGTAATAAAAAGCAGCCAAAAAAGGATGAATCGTGAAAGCGCACGGCGGGCTGATGGTTATCGTCGGAACAGGCTTGGCGACACGCTCACTCTCCTTCTATGTACGAACAGGCAGGGGTTAATTTATGCGGGTTTCAGGCAGTAATGTTCGATCAAATCCCGCAATAGACGCACTGTAGGCGTCAGGCGTGACATTTCGAGGTATTCGCCCGGCTGGTGCGCACAGGCGATATCGCCAGGGCCGAGCACCAGGGTTTCACAACCAAGGCGCTGAAGATAAGGCGCTTCGGTGCCGAACGCTACTGCTTCGGCACGATGACCGGTCAAACGTTCCGCAACCCGCACCAGCTCGGCGTCTTCCGGCTGCTCGAATGGCGGCACCGCCGGGAACAGCGGCGCGTAGTCGATCTTGACTTGATGGCGCTCGGCCAACGGTTGGAGCTTCTGCCGAATGGCATCGCGCAACACTTGAGGATCCATGCCGGGCAGGGGGCGCAAATCGAACTCCAGGGAGCATTGGCCACAGATGCGGTTGGGGTTGTCGCCGCCGTGGATGCAGCCGAAGTTCAGGGTCGGTTGCGGCACGCTGAATTGCGGATTGCGGTACTCGCGCTGCCAGGCCAGGCGCAGGCCGCGCAGTTCACCGATGGCATCGTGCATGGCTTCAAGGGCGCTATGGCCGAGGCTGGGGTCCGACGAATGGCCGCTGCGACCGAGAATGTCGATGCGCTCCATCATCACGCCTTTATGCAGGCGGATCGGTTTGAGGCCCGTCGGCTCGCCAATCACCGCCGCGCGGCCCAGTGGGCGACCGGCCTCGGCCAGCGCACGGGCGCCGGACATGGAGCTTTCTTCATCGCAGGTAGCGAGGATCAGCAAGGGCTGCTTGAACGGTTGATCCAGCAGCGGCAACACTGCCTCGATTATCAAGGCGAAAAAGCCTTTCATGTCGCAACTGCCCAATCCTACCCAGCGACCGTCGATTTCCGTCAGTTTCAGCGGGTCGGTTTTCCACAACGCGGGGTCATAGGGCACGGTGTCGCTATGCCCGGCCAGCACCAGGCCGCCAGGGCCGCTGCCGAAACTGGCGAGCAGATTGAATTTGCCTGGGCTGACGGTCTGGATGTCGATGCTGAACCCCAGGTCACCCAGCCAGCCGGCAAGCAGGTCGATCACCGGGCGGTTGGTCTGGTCCAGGGACGCCTGGGTGCAACTGACCGACGGCGCGGCAATCAACGCGGCGAACTGCTCTTTCATGGACGGCAACGGCATATACAGTCTCCCCACTTCCCGGATGAACCTCACTATAGAGGCATCTGCACGACACAATAAACCGTTGCGGCGCGTTGCCGGGCTCAGTCCTGTACACTGCACGACCTTGGCAGCCACTCTTTTCCCCGGCTGCGCTCCCGATCCTGGATTTTCCGGCCATGCAGAAAGAAACCGAAATCAAGCTCCGCGTCAGCCGCGAAACACTCGCCGCGCTGCGTGAGCACCCGTTACTGAAAAAACGCAACAAAAGTGGCTGGGAACGCCGTGAGTTGATGAACCAGTATTTCGACACCCCCGAGCGCGACCTGGCCCAGGCCAAGGTTGCCCTGCGCCTGCGCAAGGACGGTGACGACATCATTCAAACCCTCAAGACCCGTGGCCAGAGCGTCGCCGGCTTGTCGGAACGCAATGAGTACAACTGGGACTTGCCCAAAGCCAAGCTCGACGTGAAGAAACTCGACGGCGAGTGCTGGCCCGAGCAACTGGCCGAGCTGGACAAAAAAACCCTCAAACCGATTTTTACCACCGACTTCGTGCGTGAACGCGCCGAAATCGCCTGGGGCCGCGGCAAGGCCAAGGTAGTGATCGAAGCCGCTCTGGACCTGGGCCATGTAGTGGCCGGCAAACAGAAAGAAGAAATCTGCGAGCTGGAACTGGAACTGCGCGAAGGCGAGCCGGCCGCCCTGCTGGAACTGGCCGCCGAACTGGCCGCCACCCTGGCGCTGATGCCATGCGATATCAGCAAGGCCGAGCGCGGCTACCGCCTGTATGACGCCAGCAGTTACTCCCTGAGCCTGCCGGCGCCACAGCTACACGCCGAAATGCCGCTGGACGATGCTTTCGCCGCCCTGATGTGGCACCTGCTCGGCAGCAGCCAGCGCCTGGCTGAACAATACCGTTTCAACGGCCACTGGCGCCTGCTGCAGGACTGGGTCGATAACCTCGGCGAACTGCGTGCTCTGGTCGGCAGCCTCGGCCAGGCCGCGCCCCGCCAGTCCACCAGCGAACTGCGCACTGCGCTGGACGCGCTGCTGGAAGACTGGCGCCCACTGGTGCAGGCCGGTGACGATGATGAAGACATCCGTAAAGCCGCACCGGAACAATTCGCCGAAGAATTGGAAGACGTGCGCTGGGGCCTGTTCTCACTCAACACGTCGCGCTGGTTGATGGCCCGCACTTGGACCGCCGACCGCAACGTGCGTGGCAACCGCCAGGGCGCCGCGCAAATCGCCAACTGGTTGCCGCGCCTGCTGGCCGACGACGCCGTCGCCTTGCAACTGCCACGCTACCAGCAGCAGCCGGAAGACTTGGCCGAGCAACTGCCACGTATCGAACGCATCCAGGCCTGGCTGCACCACGCCCGCCATGTGCTGGACATTCCGGAACTGGATCGTCTCTACGGCGAGCTGAACAAGTTGGCGCTACTGGCCAACCAGCCGATCACCGATGAGTCGCTGGATGCGCGGATGCACCAGGCGATTGCGGTGTATCAGAACCGTGCGTGGAAGACCCTGCTGCGTCTGTAACATTGCAATCGGCCGCCAGCCCTCCCACATTTGAAATGCATTCCAAGTGTGGGAGGGGGCTCGCCCCCGATAAGGTCCACCCGGTCAGCGTAATACTGGCAGGCTGGTGGTCGACTTGATTTCAGACAGCGCCACAATCGAATTGACCTCCTGAATCCCCGGCACCATCGACAGCTTCTCGAAGAAAAACCGTTCGTACGCCTCGATGTCCGACGTCACGATGCGCAGCAGGAAATCCACTGCCCCCATCAGCACGTAACACTCCAACACTTCCGGAAACCCGCGAATCGCCTCGGTGAACTCGGTGAAGTTGGAACGGCCGTGGGCGTTGAGTTTGACCTCGGCGAATATCTGCGTGTTAAGGCCGATTTTCTTGCGATCCAGCAATGTCACCTGACCGCGTATCACCCCTTCCTCCTTGAGCCGTTGAATCCTGCGCCAACAGGGCGACTGGGACAGGCCGACCTGCTCGGCGATCTGCGCGCTGGACAGCGACGCATCTTCTTGAAGCAAGGCCAGGATGCGGCGATCGTAGGCGTCCAAATCACTGTGCATAAAAATACCTTCTTTGGACCGTCTATTGGATTGAATACGTTTTTATGTCCGTATTTACGCCAATATTAGATAAGAAATCTCCGAGGTTGGATGTAAAAATTCCTCCACTCAATTTGGAGAGTCAGCATGCACGCCGTCGAAACCACTCCGCCTGTCACCCGCGTCGATGCATGGGCCGTCAACACCGCCCACTGTCAGGCCCACTACCAGATCGTCGCCGAAGCCGAGCCCGATGTGCTGTGCCGCGTGCTCAACTATTTCGCCCTGCAATTTCTTACGCCTCGGCAGGTCTCGGTGAGTCGAGACGTAGACGTACTGAATATCCAAATTGTGCTCGATGGTCTGAGCTGGCATCGGGCCCAGGTGATCGGCGAAAAGATTCGAAACCTGATCAGCGTATGTTCTCTGGACGTGTGGACGCCCGATGCACTGGGGGCCGGCGTCCAGATGGCGGTCGCCAGGTAAAAACCTGCAACACAGGTTGACGTCGAGAACGTCGGAGGCTGACTAGCCTGGGGAAACATCCAAGGCCATCCGGAAACCTCTTCATGCCTGCTGATCGTCGTTTGGAACTGCACCCGTTGCTGCCACCCTTGGTGGAATATGGGCTGATTACGCCCGACATCGCGCACCGCTTATCGGCGCTGCCAGCCGATACGACCCGCCACCCACTGGAGCGCATCGCGGAGCTGGGGCCATGCCTGGAACGCCTCACTCAGTGGCTTGCCGAGCAGGCCGGGCAAGTCTATCTACGCATCGACCCGCTGAAGATCGACGTCGCGACGGTGGTGCCGCTGATGTCCCATGCGTTCGCCCAACGCCACGGCATCCTGGCGGTGGCGGTGGACGCGCAAACCGTCACCGTTGCCAGTGCGCAGCCCTATGTGACCTGCTGGGAGGCCGGCCTGGCGCAGGTGCTCAAGCGTTCGATCACGCGCGTGGTGGCCAACCCGCAGGATATTCAACGCTGCATCGGCGAATTCTATCGACTGGCACAATCGGTCAACGGTGCTGAGCAGAAGGTCACCGCACCGGGCCATCCGGACCTGCTCAACCTTGGGGGCAGCGATCAGGAGCCGGACGCTAACGATGCACACATTGTCCATATCGTCGATTGGCTGCTGCAGTACGCCTTTGCCCAGCGGGCCAGTGATATCCATATCGAGCCCTGCCGGGATCAGGGCCGCGTGCGCTTTCGCATTGACGGGTTGCTGCACGATGTCTATCAATTCCCACCCCAGGTTACGGTGGCTGTGGTCAGCCGCCTCAAGAGCCTGGGCCGCATGAACGTGGCGGAGAAACGTAAACCCCAGGACGGTCGGGTGAAGACCAAAAGCCCGGCGGGTACTGAAATCGAGTTGCGCCTGTCGACCCTACCCACGGCCTTCGGCGAAAAACTGGTGATGCGGATTTTCGACCCTCAGGTCCTGCTCAAGAGTTTTGACCAGTTGGGTTTGTCGGATGACGACCGGCACCGCTGGAATGCCATGACGCGCCAGACCAACGGCATCATCCTGGTCACCGGGCCTACCGGCTCAGGCAAAACCAGCACGCTCTACACCACGCTCAAACAGCTCGCGACCCGTGAGGTCAATCTGTGCACCGTGGAAGACCCGATCGTGATGGTCGAGCCGGCGTTCAATCAGATGCAGGTGCAACACAATATCGACCTGACCTTTGCCAGCGGCATCCGCGCTCTACTGCGCCAGGACCCGGACATCATCATGATCGGCGAGATTCGCGACCAGGAAACCGCAGAAATGGCTATCCAGGCCGCGCTGACCGGGCATCTCGTGCTGTCCACCCTGCACACCAACGACGCGCCCAGCGCCATCAGTCGGCTTCAGGAACTGGGTATTGCTCATTATTTGATCAAGGCTACCTTGTTGGGGGTGATGGCGCAGCGCTTGGTACGGGTGCTATGTCCTTATTGCAAGCGTATGGGCGATGACGGCCATGAAGCGGTGGGATGTGCGGAGTGCCGTCACAGCGGTTACCGGGGAAGAGCCGGTGTTTACGAAATCATGATATTGGACGAGTCGCTCAAAGCGCTGATTACCCCGGGCGCCGATGTTCAAGCCCTGCGTCAGGCGGCGATGGCGCACGGGATGTGCAGCTTGCGCATGGCGGGCATGCAGAAGGTCAGGACGGGGCAGACCACCTTGGCTGAAGTGCTGCGGGTCACCCCCTCAGATTCAGTAACAAATCCCTAGATTACGGCGCGGGCAGATCGTTCTTATCGCAGACAACACCATTACAATCAGCAAACGTTGCGTCACTGACATCATCAGATAGGGAATCGTCATGCAAATCGGAACCGTACTGCTGCTCTTTGTAGGATTGGCCATCGCCATTCTGTTCATGGGCTTCAAAGTCGTGCCCCAGGGTTACCAATGGACGGTCGAGCGCTTTGGCCGCTATACGAACACGCTCAAGCCAGGCCTGAATATCATCATCCCGGTCATGGACCGTATCGGTCGCAAGATCAACGTAATGGAAAGCGTGCTGGATATCCCGCCGCAAGAAGTCATCACTGCCGATAACGCCACCGTGCAGATCGATGCCGTGTGTTTCTTCCAGGTGGTCAATACCGCTCAGGCTGCCTACGAGGTCAACAACCTCGAACACGCCATTCGGAATCTGCTGCAAACCAATATCCGAACCGTACTCGGTTCGATGGAACTGGATGCGATGCTGAGCCAGCGCGATGGCATCAATGAAAAACTGCTGAAAACCGTGGACGAAGCCACCGCGCCCTGGGGCATCAAGATCACACGTATCGAAATCAAAGACATCAGCCCCCCGGCCGACCTGATGGCAGCCATGTCCGGCCAGATGAAAGCCGAGCGGATCAAGCGTGCGCAAATCCTTGAAGCTGAAGGGCTGCGGGCCTCGGCGATCCTCACCGCAGAGGGCAAAAAGCAGGCCCAGATTCTGGAGGCCGAAGGTAGCCGGCAAGCGGCGTTCCTCGAATCCGAAGCCCGCGAACGCCAGGCCGAGGCTGAAGCACGGGCGACCCAAGTGGTGTCGGAAGCCATCGCCTCGGGCAACGTGCAGGCGGTCAACTACTTCGTCGCGCAAAAGTATATCGACGCCCTGGGCAAGCTGGCCTCGGCCAACAACAGCAAGGTCATCCTGATGCCGCTTGAAGCCAGCCAGGTGATCGGTGCGGTCGGTGGCATCGGCGAGATCGTCAAGGCAACGTTCGATAACAAGAAGGGCTGAGGCCATCGCCATGTGGGATTTCCTGCTGCACCTGTCGTTTTGGGATTGGCTGGCCTTGGGCACAGTGCTGTTGATTCTTGAGGTCTTCGGCGCCGGTGGTTACCTGCTATGGATGGGTATCGCAGCGGCAGCCGTGGGCGTGATCAAGTTTCTGGTTCCGCCCCTCGCGCTGGAATGGCAACTGCTGTTGTTTGCCGTGCTGTCGATATTGACGGCGGTGTACTGGTGGAAACGTCAGCGCAGCAGCGCCAAGGTCAGTGACCAACCGGGGCTGAATGAACGCGGCTCAGAGTTGATCGGCCGCACATTCGTGGTGCACCAGGCGATTGTGGATGGAAGAGGTAAGGTGAAGGTCGGCGACGGTGTGTGGATGGTCAGCGGCCCCGACTGCCCGGTAGGCGCTCAAGTACGCGTGATTGCCCAGGAAGGCGTGGTGTTGAAGGTTGAAACTGTTTAGTCAATGACGGAACTCGATTGGGCTAACCACGATCCAAACGTACAGATCACCCACCCGGAGTCACCCATCATGCGTCTCAAATATGCTGTCGCAACCCTCGCTGTGCTTTCCCTTCCTGTCGGTTCAGCCATGGCCGACAGTTTCTGGCGCAATGTCATCTCCTCCGGTGCCACCACCGGCTCGACCTACCTGACATTCAAAGACCACAAACTGGTGGTCGCCGCTCAAGACGACGCCGGCAGCTTCGTAGCCAGCGACGGTGGTATCCGTGGCCCGTACCTGGAGGCCGCAATGCAGAAAGTCCGCGCCGACAACCCAGGCTTGCAAGCCACGGACATGGAGTTGGCCAACGCCATCCTCGCGAAAAACGCTGTCACTGAGTGATAGCTTCTCGCTGAAAAATGCCGCTTTTGAAGCGGCATTTTTTTGCCCGGAAGGCGACGATTCATTCACAGGCGACAGGCTATATTCAGTCGAACCGTGCAACCATGCCGGTGCGCACACGCCTCACCACCATCGCCAATCAGAACGGATGCCGTCATCGTCATGAGCCAACAGCCTTTCCTGCCGTTTTCCAAACCCACCATCGATGAAGCCACCATTTCGGCAGTAGGCGACGTATTGCGCTCGGGCTGGATCACCAGCGGGCCGAAGGTGCAGGCGTTCGAGGCGCAACTTTCGGAATATTTTGGCGGCCGTCCGGTGCGCACGTTTAACTCAGGCACCTGCACCATGGAGATTGCCTTGCGCATCGCGGGCATCGGGCCGGGCGATGAAGTCATCACCACACCGATCTCCTGGGTAGCCACCGCCAACGTCATTCTGGAAGTTGGCGCCACACCGGTATTCGCCGATATCGACCCTGTTACCCGTAATATCGACCTGGCCCAAGTGGAAGCCGCGATCACGCCACGCACCAAGGCAATCATTCCTGTCTATCTGGCCGGCTTGCCGCTGGACATGCCGATGCTCTATGCACTGGCCAATAAGTACAACCTGCGTATCGTCGAAGATGCCGCCCAGGCGCTGGGCTCCACCTGGGACGGCGAGCGCATCGGCGCCACTGGGGATTTCGTGTCGTTCAGTTTCCAGGCAAACAAGAACATCACCTGCTCCGAGGGCGGCTGCCTGGTGCTGAACAATGCCGATGAGGCGCGGCTGGCCGAAAAGTACCGCCTGCAGGGCGTGACCCGTACCGGCTTCGACGGTCTGGATGTGGATGTGCTGGGCGGCAAGTTCAATATGACTGACATTGCCGCCGCCATTGGGCAGGGACAATTCGCTCATATCGAGCAGATCACTGCCCATCGCCAGAATCTTGCGCGTCACTACTTCAACTGTTTTGGCAGTGACTTCGAAGAAAAGTACGGGGCGCAACTGCCGCCGGCCGACTTCGAAAACAGCAACTGGCACCTGTTCCAACTCGTGCTGCCGGAACGCCAGGACGGTTTGCCCGCCCGCGCTACATTTATGGAGCGGATGCAGGCCCACGGTGTTGGCATTGGCTATCACTACCCGCCGATCCACCTGCTGAGCCTGTATCGGGCGCAGGGTTTCAAGGAAGGCATGTTCCCGGTGGCGGAAAAGGTCGGGCGTTTGATCGTGTCGTTGCCGATGTTCACGGCGATGACGGAGGCGGATGTGGAGCGCTCGGTGGCGGCGGTAAAGGCCGTCTTGACGGCGAGCTGAACACTCACGACTCAATGTGGGAAGGAACTGGCGCCCTCCCACATGAGACGTGCGTTATTCGCCGATGGAAGCTTTGTAGCCGGCGGCATCCAGCAGCTTGTCCAACTCAGCCGGATTGCTTGGCTTGAGCTTGAAGATCCATGCCGCGTACGGGTCGGAGTTCAGCAGTTCAGGGCTACCGCTCAATTCCTCATTGACGGCAGTCACTTCACCTGCGATCGGGGCGTAGATATCCGAAGCCGCTTTCACCGACTCAACCACCCCAGCCTGGCCACCGGCCGCGAACGTGGCGCCCACCTCAGCCAACTCAACAAACACCACATCCCCCAACGCTTCCTGGGCGTGATCGGAAATACCGACGGTCACCGTGCCGTCAGCTTCCAAACGGGCCCATTCATGACTCTCGGCAAAACGCAGGTCGGCTGGGATATTGCTCATTGTCTGTGTCCTCAAGAAGAAATGTCAGCGGCCATTGGCCCGCCGGAATAGTTAGATCAAGGTTTTGCCATGACGTACAAAGGTCGGTTTGACCACTCGAACCGGGTACCACTTGCCGCGGATTTCCACTTCGGCCCGGTCGGCGGTTGCCTTCGGTACACGCGCCAGGGCAATGGATTTGCTCAGCGTAGGAGAGAAACTACCACTGGTGATCTCCCCTTCGCCAACATTGGCGATACGAACCACCTGATGAGCGCGTAAAACCCCACGTTCTTCCAGCACCAGCCCCACCAATTTGAACTGCACACCCGCCGCCTGCTCTGCTTCCAGCGCGGCGCGACCGATGAAGTTGCGCTCGGCCGGCTCCCAGGCGATGCTCCAAGCCATATTGGCTGCCAGCGGCGAAACGTCTTGGTGGATGTCCTGGCCATAGAGGTTCATACCGGCCTCAAGGCGCAACGTGTCACGAGCGCCCAGGCCGATGGGCGAGATGCCGGCCCCAACCAGATCGTTGAAAAAACCCGGTGCCTGATCGGCAGGCAGCACAATTTCCAGGCCGTCTTCGCCGGTGTAACCCGTGCGGGCGATAAACCAATCGCCATCGGCCTGGCCTTCGAAAGGCTTGAGTTGATGAATCAAGGCGCCACGCGACTGAGTGACCAGCTCGGCAATTTTATGCCGGGCTTGGGGGCCTTGGATGGCGAGCATCGCCAGTTCCGGCCGTTCACGCAGTTGCGCTTGGTACTCGCCCAGTTGCGCCTGCATCCAGGCCATGTCCTGGTCACGGGTGGCGGCGTTGACCACCAGCCGGTAACCGGTTTCGGTGCGGTACACGATCATGTCGTCCACCACACCGCCCCGCTCGTTGAGCATGGCGCTGTACAACGCATGGCCGCAGCCATGCAAACGACCGACATCATTGGCCAGCAGGTGCTGGAGCCATTCCTTGGCCTGGGGGCCTGTGACATCGATCACGGTCATATGAGATACATCGAACACCCCGCAGTCGCGTCGCACCTGATGGTGCTCTTCAACTTGCGAGCCGTAGTGCAAAGGCATATCCCAACCGCCAAAATCGACCATTTTCGCGCCGAGGGCGAGATGCAGGTCATACAGAGGCGTACGCTGTCCCATGGGTTTCTCCTTCCGGGCTTGGCGAAGGTGCGCAGCGTTGCCAAACGCGCTGGAAGCCTCGAACGACAAGGTCTGCAGTCACGCTAAGCGCGCCGATCCGAAGGATGGACCGCACCGAATGCCGCGCATTGTAGCCGCAAGCCGTAGGACTGGCACCTAACCGATTTGCCGAGCTGAACGACGGATCAGCCCGATGACCGGCAGCAACCCCACCAACACCAGCGTCAATGCCGGCAGAGAGGCCCGCGCCCACTCGCCCTCGCTGGTCATTTCAAACACGCGTACCGCCAGCGTGTCCCAGCCGAACGGGCGCATCAGCAGGGTGGCGGGCATTTCCTTGAGCACATCGACAAACACCAACAACGCCGCGCTCAAGGCGCCGGGAAGCAACAGCGGCAGATACACTTTGCAAAACAGTCGCGGACCACTCACACCCAGGCTGCGCGCAGCCTCCGGCAATGACGGACGGATTCGCGCCAGGCTGTTTTCCAGTGGCCCGAACGCAACCGCCAGGAAGCGCACCAGATACGCCAGCACCAACGCAGCGAGGCTACCGAGCAGCAACGGTCTGCCCGCACCGCCCAGCCAGCCAGACAGCGGCACCACCAGTTCGCGGTCCAGATAGCTGAAGGCCAACATGATCGACACCGCCAGCACCGACCCCGGCAAGGCATAGCCCACATTGGCCAGGCTGATCCCGGAACGAATCGCCCGAGTCGGCGACAGACGATTGGCGAAGGCCAGCACCAAGGCCACGCTCACAGTAATCAGCGCCGCGATACCGCCGAGATACAGGGTGTGGACGATCAAGCCGGCGTAGCGCTCATCCAGGTCGAATCGGCCGCGTTGCCAGAACCAAGCCACAAGCTGCAGCAACGGAATCACGAAGGCGCACGCAAAGACCAGCCCGCACCAGGTACTCGCCGCCGCCGCTTTGAACCCTCGCAGGTGATACAGCGCCTTGCTCCGCGGCCGTTCATTGCTGGGGCGGCTGGCGCCTCGCGCGCGGCGCTCGCCGTAGAGCACCAGCATAACCACCAGCAGCAACAAGCTAGCCAGCTGGGCTGCGCTGGACAGGCTGAAAAATCCGTACCACGTCTTGTAGATGGCGGTGGTGAACGTATCGAAGTTGAACACCGAGACGGCGCCAAAATCCGCCAGGGTCTCCATCAGCGCCAGGGCCACACCCGCCCCGATTGCCGGTCGCGCCATGGGCAGCGCCACACGCCAGAACGCCTGCCAGGGCGATTGCCCCAGCACCCGCGCGGCTTCCATCAAGCCCTTGCCCTGGGCCAGGAACGCGGTGCGTGCCAATAGGTAGACATAGGGATAGAACACCAGCACCAACACGATGATTACGCCACTGGTGGAACGCACCCGGGGCAGGCGCAGGCCCGTACCGAACCACTCACGCAGCAGCGTCTGCACCGGACCCGAAAAGTCCAGCAAGCCGACAAAGACAAAAGCCAGCACATAAGCCGGAATGGCGAAAGGCAACATCAATGCCCAGTCGAGCCAGCGCCGTCCGGGAAATTCGCAGAGACTGGTCAGCCAGGCCAGGCTGACCCCCAGCAGCGTCACGCCCACGCCCACACCCAGCACCAGCGTGAGGGTATTGCCCAGCAGGCGTGGCATCTGGGTATCCCAGAGGTGAGACCAGATTTGCGCATCGATGCTTTGCCAGGACAACACCAGCACGCTCAGCGGCAGCAGCACCAGGGCGGCGACGGTGAAGACCGGCAGGTACCAGCGGCGTTGGGCGGGGTGGGCCAAAGGGGGGCTCTCGGTAATGAATATCTTGAAATCACCGCAACCCAATGTGGGAGGGGGGCTTGCCCCCGATGGCAGCGGATCAGTCACTGATCAGTAGACTGACACTCTGACATCGGGGGCAAGCCCCCTCCCACATTTGGATCTGCGGCGTCCTACAAATAGTACTTAGTTCCAGCCGGCGCGATCCATCAACCGAATGGCTTCTGCCTGACGTTTACCGGCGACTTCCACCGGCAGGGTATCCGCAACGAACTTACCCCAGGTCGCCACTTCGGCCGACGGCGGCACTGCCGGGTTGGCCGGAAACTCCTGGTTCACGTCGGCGAAGATCTTCTGTGCTTCAGGAGTGGTCATCCATTCCACCAGGGCCTTGGCGGCCTCCGGATGTGGCGCGTATTTGGTCAAGCCGATGCCAGACAGGTTCACATGCACGCCTCGGTCGCCCTGGTTGGGCCAGAACAGTTTTACCGGCAGGTCAGGCTTCTGTTTGTGCAGACGGCCGTAGTAGTAGGTGTTGACGATGCCTACATCGCACTGGCCCGCATTGATGGCCTCCAACACGGCGATGTCATCGGAGAACACGTCGGTGGACAGGTTATTGACCCAGCCCTTGATGATTTCTTCGGTCTTGGCCGCGCCATGGGTTTCGATCAGGGTCGCGGTCAGGGACTGGTTGTAGACCTTTTTCGCCGTGCGCAGGCACAGGCGGCCTTCCCACTGCTTGTCTGCCAGGGCTTCGTAGGTGGTCAGATCGCTGGGTTTAACACGGTCGGTGGAATACGCGATGGTCCGCGCGCGCAGGCTCAAGCCGGTCCAGGCATGGGCCGATGAGCGGTATTGAAGGGGAATGTTCTTGTCGATCACCGGGGAGGTGAACGGTTGCAGGATGCCCATTTGCTCGGCTTGCCAGAGGTTGCCGGCGTCGACGGTGAGCAACAGGTCAGCGGTGGCGTTTTCACCCTCGGCCTTGATGCGCTGCATCAGCGGGGCTTCCTTGTCGGTGATGAACTTCACTTTCACGCCGGTCTTTTGGGTATAGGCGTCGAACACCGGCTTGATCAGTTCGTCGATGCGCGAGGAGTAGACCACCACCTCATCAGCGGCCTGCGCGGCGCAGGTGCCGATGAGCGTAAGTGCCAGGGCAGTCAGGAGGCGCTTGGGTACCAGCATGGGGGCGGTCTCTCATTTGCAAATAGAGGGCAAATGATAAGGACTCACATTTGGTACCTCAATCAATCGCTCGGCGGAGGCGTTACCAGATGTTGCACGACCCGTTCAGGGCCTGGCCAACTCCGGCAAGTCCCCGCTCAAGCCCAGGGCCTGACGCACGAACAGCGCTTTGGCTTCCGGCATCTGGTCGACCATTTTCAAGCCCGCATTGCGCAACCAGCGCAGCGGCAGTTGGTCGGCCTGGAACAACCGCTCGAACCCCTCCATCGAGGCCATCAGCGCCAGGTTATGCGGCATGCGGCGCCGCTCGTAGCGGCTCAGCACTTTCACATCCGCCAAGCGCTCACCACGCTCAGTGGCCGCCAGCAGCACTTCGGCCAGCACCGCCGCGTCGAGAAACCCCAGGTTCACGCCCTGCCCTGCCAGCGGATGGATGACGTGGGCGGCATCGCCAATCAGCGCCAGGCCTTCAGCCACGTAGCGTTTGGCATGGCGCTGGCGCAATGGCACGCACACCCGCGGGTCGGCGCTCACCACGCTGCCCAGGCGGCCTTCGAAGGCGCGCTCCAGTTCACGGCAGAAGCTGTCTTCATCCAATGCCATCAAGCGTTCGGCCTCAGTCGGCGTGGTCGACCAGACAATCGAGCACCAATCCTGCTGGCCGTCACGCTCCAGCGGCAAAAACGCCAGGGGGCCGGTATCGGTAAAGCGCTGCCAGGCCGTGCGCTGGTGCGGCTGACTGCTGCGCACGCTGGTGACGATGGCGTGATGCAGGTAATCCCACTCACGGGTCGCGGTGCCGGTGAGGCGGCGCACGGCGGAGTTTGCTCCGTCGGCAGCCACCACCAGCGGCGCCCGCAGCGTGCGGCCATCGGCCAGGGTCAGCAGCCATTCATCGCCGGAACGCCGCATCTGCTCAAGTCGTGCATTGGCCAAAAGCCCGAGGTCGCAGTCGTGCAGGCGGTCGAGCAAGGCGTCCTGAACCACGCGGTTCTCGACGATATGCCCGAGCACCTCGGCGTGCACGCTGGCCGCCGAAAAGTGGATCTGCCCCGTGCCGCTGCCGTCCCACACCTGCATCTGGCCATAGGGGCTGGCGCGGCGCGAGGCGATGCCGTCCCACGCGCCCAGGCGTTCGAGGATGCGCTGGCTGGCGGCCGACAACGCGCTCACACGGGGTTCGAAGGCCGCGTCGCGGTCGAATGGCTTGACACTCAGCGGGCTGCCATCAAGCAGCAGCACCTGTAGCCCGCTGCCTTGCAACGCCAGCGCCAGGGCGCTTCCGACCATTCCGGCCCCGACAATCAGCACATCTGCGCGCATGTCCATGCTTTAAGCCTGTCTCGCTGGCGGCTTGCGCCGCACGTAAAGGGTTTTGTCGACTCGCGCCACCAGGGTGCCGGAGCCGTCATGAATCTGGACCTTGAGGTGGGGCAAGTATTTCTCGCCGCCTTCGGTCTGGCGACGCACCTCGTCGAGCAAGGTGTCGTCGATAAAAAACTCGGCATACACCGGGCCTTTACCCGGCGAGATGAAATCGATGCTGGCCGCTTTGTCCCAGACGATGTAATCGCGCCCCAGGTTCTCCATGAGCATCAGCATGTAGAACGGGTCGACCATCGAATACAGGCTGCCGCCGAATTGCGTTCCCACATAATTGCGGTTGTACCACCCCAGGCCCATGCGCACTTTGACGTGCCGAAAGTCGGCGCTCATGTGCTGCACGCTGATGCCCGCGCCCAGGTACGGCGGGTACAGGGTCATGACCCAGCGCAACAGGCGCGCCTTGCCCAGGCGCTCGATCAGCCATTTACGCATCGGGGCGCGTACCCAGGCCCATGGCCTGACGGGCGAACCAGCGCTTGGCCGGCGGTAGAAGATCCAGGCCCAGCAGGCCCACATTGCGACCCAGCGCCACCAAGGGTTGCGCGCTGCCGAACAAGCGCGTGACCTGGTCGGAGAAGCCCACGGTAAGCTTCTGGTCCATACGTTGGCGGTCACGATAGGCTTGCAGGGTCGCCAGATCGCCTGGCACGGCCGGCCCAGCCAGCAGCGCTTCGGCTAAAGCATGGGCGTCACGCAGGGACAGGTTGAAACCCTGCCCGGCAATCGGGTGCAGGCTGTGGGCGGCGTTGCCGATGATGGCCAGGTGCGAGCGCACTTGTTCTTCGGCTTCCACCAACGTCAGCGGATACAGATGACGCGCGCCAACCTGCTTGAGTGTGCCCAGGCGATAACCGAACACGCCCTGCAACTCGCTGAGGAAACTGCGCTCGTCAAGGTCGGCCAGGCGCTGGGCGTCCATGCCGACACGCGTCCACACCAGCGCGCAGCGGTTGTCGGGCAACGGCAGCAAAGCCATCGGACCATCATCGGTGAAGCGCTCGAAGGCTTCGCCGTTATGGGCTTCGCTAGGGGTGATATTGGCGATCAGCGCACTTTGGTTGTAGGGCCGGGTTTTCACGCCGACGCCCAGTTGCTCGCGCAAACCGGAACGGCCGCCATCGGCCAACACGGCCAAGTCGCACTCCAGCTCGGTTTCATCGTCGAGGGTCAGGCGATAGCCATCGGGCAGCGGCACCATGCGGGTGACTTGCGCGGGGCAGCGCCAGCTCACCACGTCGCTGTCCAGGCCTTGCCACAGGCACTGGCCCAGCCAGGCGTTTTCCACCACATAGCCCAAGGCCGGCACGCCCTCTTCCATGGCGGACAGGCGCGCGGTGGAAAAACGCCCACGGTCCGACACATGAATCTGCTTGATCGGCTCGGCGCGGCGGGCGATGGCCTGCCACAGGCCCAGGCGCTGGTAGATCTGCCGAGCGCCAAACGACAGCGCCGAGGAGCGCGCGTCGTAGCTGGGCTGGTAACTGTCGCCGGGGGCGAACGGTTCGATCAGCACGATCTTCCAACCGCGCGCCTTGGCCCCGGCCTGCAACGCCAGCGCCAGGCTGGCGCCCACCAGGCCGCCGCCGATAATCGCCAGGTTGACCCGGCTCATCGGGCGGCCGCCATCAATGCTTCGATATCGTCGACGGTCTTGGGCACGCCGCCGGTCAGGATTTCACAGCCTTGCTTGGTCACCACCACGTCGTCCTCAATGCGCACGCCAATGCCACGCCATTTCTTTGCCACGTTCTGGTTGTCCGGCGAAATATAAATCCCCGGTTCCACCGTCAGCGCCATGCCGACTTCCAGCACGCGCCACTCACCGCCCACTTTGTACTCGCCCACATCGTGCACATCCATGCCCAGCCAATGGCCGGCGCGGTGCATATAGAAAGCTTTGTACGCTTCGCTGGCGATCAATTCGTCGACATCGCCTTGCAACAACCCCAGTTTCACCAGCCCGGCGGTGATCACCTGCACGGTGGCCTCATGGGCCTGGTTCCAATGCTTGTTGGGGGCGATCTGCGCAAACGCGGCCTCCTGGGAGGCCAGCACGATTTCATAGATCGCCTTCTGCTCCGGCGAAAACCGGCCATTGACCGGCCAGGTGCGGGTGATATCGCTGGCGTAGCAGTCGATTTCACAACCGGCGTCGATCAACACCAGATCGCCGTCCTTGAGCAGTGCGTCATTCTGCTGGTAGTGCAGGATGCAGCTGTTGCGACCAGCGGCGACGATAGACCCATAGGCCGGCATCTTTGCACCGCCCTTGCGGAACTCGTAGTCCAGCTCGGCTTCCAGGCTGAACTCGTACAAACCGGCGCGGCTGGCCTGCATCGCTCGCACATGGGCGGCGCAGGAAATCCGTGCAGCTTCGCGCATCACCTTCAGTTCCGCCGCCGATTTATACAGGCGCATGTCGTGGAGCAAATGATCCAGGGCAACAAATTCGTTCGGGGGCTGGGCACCCAGGTGGGCCTTGGAGCGGATCACGTTGATCCACTCCATCAAATGCCGGTCGAATTCGGCATTGCTGCCCATGGCCGAGTACACGCGGTCGCGGCCCTCAATGAGGCCCGGCAGGATGTCGTCGATATCGGTGATGGGGAAGGCGTCGTCGGCGCCAAAGTCACGGACCGCGCCTTCAGTACCGGCGCGCAGGCCGTCCCACAGTTCGCGTTCGGCATTGCGCTCGCGGCAGAACAGCACGTACTCGCCATGTTGACGACCGGGCATCAGCACAATGACTGCTTCAGGTTCGGGGAAACCGCTCAGGTATTGGAAGTCGCTGTCCTGGCGGTAAACATGCTCCACATCGCGATTGCGGATAGCTACAGCGGCGGCTGGCAGGATCGCGATGCTGTTGGGTTCCATCTGCGCCATGAGCGCCTTGCGGCGTCGGGTGTATTCCGCTTTGGGGATATGGATCATGGGCAGATGGGCTTCCTTTCTCAGTGCAGCGACGGCTTGGGCGCGGCAGGTTCAGCGGATTTCTTGGTCTCGGTGAACAGCAGCAGCGGCGCGACGCGCAAGTATTCCATGACTTCCATGTAATCGCTTTCGCCGTCCTCGGACTCTTCCAGGGCGTCTTGCACCTGAGAGATGGCGGCCAGGTCCTGCAACACTTCCTTGGCATCGGTACTCAGCTCCAGGCCGCCGGCGTTCACGCCGAAACCGTGGAGGAAGCCCTGGCACCATTGGCCCAGCGCTGCGGCGCGGTCGGCCAGCGGTGCGTCGTCAGTCGGCAGCAGCAGGACCACGGTGATGTCATCACCGGTCAGTTCGCCCTTGACCATTTCCTGCAGGCCGACCAGCGCATTGCGCACGTTATCTTCGGGCTCCTTTTCCAACAGTTCGGCCACATCGGCCAACCAGTTGTCGGGGTCGAAGCCGACACCGGTGCAGCTGCGGCCCAACAGCACGCCGTGCAGTTCGGCCGGGGAGCAAGGGTGGCCGCTGGCGTTCAGCAGAGCGGAGAAAGCGTCGTATGGGGAATTCTTAATGGGCATGATGAGCTAGGCGCCAGGCGGCGCGATGTCTAGAATGAAGCGCTGTATCCTAGCACCGGCAGACGCACCCGACTATCAAGGGCGTCAGATCGTTTATCCTGCAGTTGCCATTCATCAGACAAATCCAGTGGAACCCAATGGAAGACACCGACCTGCAAGCGCTGATGGCCAGACTCGAGCTGCTAATTACTCGGGTCGAGCAACTTAAGAGTCAAAACAGACTCCTATTAGCTCAGGAAAAGACCTGGCGCGAGGAACGCGCTCACCTCATTGAAAAAAACGAAATCGCCCGGCGTAAGGTCGAATCGATGATTTCGCGCCTGAAGGCCTTGGAGCAAGACTCATGAGTTCAAGCAATAGCGTCACCGTGCAGATCCTGGATAAAGAGTATTCGATCATCTGCCCCCAGGAAGAGCGCAACAACCTGGTGAGCGCCGCCCGCTACCTGGATGGCAAGATGCGTGAAATCCGCAGCAGCGGCAAAGTCATCGGCGCCGACCGCATCGCTGTGATGGCTGCGCTGAACATTACCCATGACTTGTTGCACAAGCAGGAACGCCCGGACGTACAGGCCAGCGGCTCGACGCGCGAGCAAGTGCGTGACCTGCTGGAACGCGTGGATCTGGCGCTTGCCAGCGACTCGGATGCACCCAAGGGCTGATTGCCGCGTCTGTTTAAGGTATACTCGCCCTCACTCCCTGGCGTGTTTGCCAGTCGGCGATGTCCCTGAGCCGATTCGCACTACCCTGGAAGTTGCACGTTGGGCTGGTGTGCATGTCCGCTAGACGGAAAGCCTTAAAGCCTACTGCTTCTTCCACCTTGAACTTTCGGGTTCAAGGGCTAAGTCGACAGCGGCTCTGTCGGGGAGCCTGAATTCCCAAACTCAATGCCAGTCCCAGGACTGGCATTGTTTTATGAGCCGAAAAGCCATGACCGAAACTGCGCCGCTTTCCCGTCCGCAACTTCGACGCCTGTTGCGCAAGGCCCGCCGCGCCCTCACGCCGAGCGAGCAACGCCAGGCCGCTCAGGGCCTGTACCGGCAGCTGGCACAGCACCCGCTGTTTCGCCGAGCCAAACATATCTCCCTTTACCTGCCCACCGACGGTGAAATCGATCCGAGCCTGCTGCTGCGCGCTGCCCAGCGCCGGGGCAAAGCCACGTATCTGCCGGTGCTTAGCGCTTGGCCACGCACGAAGATGGTATTCCAGCGTGTGCGCCCCGGGGAAAAGCTGCTGCCCAATCGCTTTCGCATCCTGGAGCCACGGGTGAATATCCGCCGGCAACGCAAGGTGTGGGCGCTGGACCTGGTGCTGATGCCGCTGGTGGGATTCGACGATGAAGGTGGCCGCCTGGGCATGGGCGGGGGCTTCTATGACCGCAGCCTGGCGTACCTCGCACGCCGCCAGCGCTGGCGCAAGCCGACGTTGCTGGGCCTGGCCCATGAATGTCAGAAAGTCGATCGATTGGCACAGGCAAGTTGGGATGTGCCGATGGCTGGCACGGTGACGAATAAGCAATGGTATATCGCAGAAGCGTCGCTGGAATCAGCGACGCCTTGAAGCCGTATTAACGCTTGTACTGTTGCTGCACTGGTGACAATTCAACTGGGGCATCGGCCTTGTTCGACCAAAGACTTTGCGCATACCCGGTGGTCACGACGCCCAGACCAAACAAAATAACCAATATCCATAGTAAATCCGGTTTACGTTGCATCGATTGCCCCCCTTCAGGCACCTCGTACACGATGACAACAACGTTCCAAAGTAGCCCGTTGCAGCTGAGTCAAGCTTAAAATCCCGGCATTTTGCGTTAACGTGAACCAACACGCAAACCTTGACGCCAACCGACTGTCGGTTTGTGCGGCAATTGCCCGACAACTTGCCCAATGCCTGTTTGAGGAGCCTAAAAATGGCCTATTGGCTGATGAAATCCGAGCCCGACGAACTGTCCATCAAGGGCCTGGAAAAACTCGGAAAAGCCCGCTGGGATGGCGTGCGTAACTACCAGGCACGTAACTTTCTGCGCGCCATGGCGGTGGGTGACGAATTCTTCTTTTACCATTCCAGCTGCCCCGAACCGGGCATCGCCGGCATCGGCAAAATCATTGAGGCGGCCTACCCGGACCCAACCGCACTGGAGCCCGACAGCCATTACTTCGACGCCAAGGCCAGCCCGGAGAAAAACCCGTGGAGCGCGATCACGGTCGCCCATGTCCAGACCTTCCCCAAGGTGCTGGGCCTGGGTTACCTGAAACAGCAGGCGGCACTCGCCGAACTGCCCCTGGTGCAAAAAGGCAGCCGCCTCTCGGTCATGCCGGTGACCGCCGAGCAATGGGCCGCCGTACTGGCACTGCGCTAGGCGGCAGAACCCTACAGTCACGCTCGCGACGCATGCGCTTGGGCCGCAATCGCGCTAGGCTTGCGCTTCATTTGACCGGTATCAACGCCCACAGCGGCAATACCGTCAAACTAGGACGCTAACGCCGCAGGATGCTTCCATGTCGACGAACCATCGCACCTCTCAGCTGTTTGCCACGCTCCTGATCGCATTGTTGCTCGCCGCCGGCGGGTTCGGTTACTGGAAATCCACTCAAGACCGCCTGCCCGAAGGCCTGAGCATGGGCAATGGTCGCCTGGAATCCACCGAAGTGCAGATCGCCGCCAAAATTCCCGGTCGCCTGGCCGAAGTGCGGGTGGACGAAGGCGACAAGGTGCTCAAGGGCCAATTGCTGGCGCGCATGGACACCCGCACGCTAGAGGCCCAGCGCGCCCAGGCCGAAGCCGAAGTGTTGCGCGCCAAGGAAAATCTCGCCGCCGCCGAAGCCAATGTGCAATTGCGCCAGAGCGAACAGTTGCTGGCCAACCAGGAACTCAAGCGCACCCAAGAGCTGTACAAGCGCGGCTTCGCCAGCAGCCAACTGATCGATCAGCAACAGGCGCGGCACAACACCGGCAATGCGGCCGTAGTCGCCGCACAGGCCCAGGTCAATTCGGCCAAGGCCGCCATCGGCGCCGCCCAGGCGCAGGTGGCCCAACTCAGCAGCGAAATCGATGACAGCAGCCTGCGCGCCCCCATCGACGGCATCATTCAACTGCGCCTGGCCGAGCCCGGTGAAGTGCTGGGTGCCGGTGGCCGCGTGTTGCTGCTGATCGATCCCGAAGATCAATACATGAACCTGTATTTGCCCGCGTCGGTGACCGGTCGCCTGACGGTGGGCAGCGACGCCCGCATCCTGCTCGATGCCCTGCCCCAGCAAGCGCTGCCGGCGAAAATCACCTTTGTCGCGGCCAAGTCCCAGTTCACCCCCAAAGAAGTGGAAACCCGCGATGAGCGGCAAAAACTGGTGTTCCGCGTCAAGCTGCGCCTGACCCAACCCAGCGCCGTGCCTCAAGCCAAACCCGGCATGCCGGGCGCAGGTTACGTGCGCACGGCCGACATAGACTGGCCGGCCAACCTGCAATGACCGGCCTGGCGCTGCACGCCACGGGGATCAACCACCGCTATGGCCAGCAACAGGCGCTGGTCGATATAGCCTTCAGCCTGCCCGCCGGCACGCGTTGCGGGCTGATTGGCCCGGACGGCGCGGGCAAATCCAGCCTGCTGGGCTTGATCGCCGGGGTTAAAAAGCTGCAGGACGGCCAGCTCGACGTACTCGGCGGCGCCATCACCGACCGCCGCCACCGCAACAGCTTGTACCCGCGCATCGCCTTCATGCCCCAGGGACTGGGCGGCAACCTGTACCCCGAGCTGTCCATCCGCGAAAACATTCGCTTCTTCGCCACTCTGTTCGGGTTGTCGAAGGCCGAGTGTGACCAGCGCATGCACAGCCTGCTGCTGGCCACCGACCTTGAACGCTTCGCCGAGCGCCCTGCCGGCAAGCTGTCCGGCGGGATGAAACAAAAGCTCGGCCTGTGCTGCGCGTTGATCCATGAACCTGACCTGCTGATCCTCGACGAGCCCACCACCGGTGTCGACCCGCTGTCGCGCCGACGTTTCTGGGAACTGGTCGAAACGGTGCGCGGCGAACGCCCGCAACTGACGCTACTGGTCGCCACCGCCTACATGGAGGAAGCCGAGCAGTTCGAACACTGCCTGATGCTTGATCGCGGCACGCTGATCGCCAATGGCTTGAGCCGTGAACTGGCCGCCGCCACTCCCAGCGGAAAATTGGATGAAGCGTTCACCCACTTTCAAGGCGACGGCGCTCACGACAAACCGCCGCTGGTGATTCCACCGAGGGAAAGCACCAGCGCCGACATCGCCATCGAGGCCCACGACTTGACCCTGCGCTTTGGCGACTTCACTGCGGTCAACAAGGTCAGTTTCGCGATTGGCCGAGGGGAAATCTTCGGTTTCCTCGGTTCCAACGGCTGCGGCAAGACCACCACCATGAAGGTCCTCACCGGGCTGATGCCCGCCACTGAAGGCAGCGCGAAACTGTTGGGCAAGACGGTGGACGCCAAAGACCTGGCCACCCGCAAGCGCGTGGGGTTCATGTCCCAGAGTTTTTCCCTGTATGGCGAACTCAGCGTGCGCCAGAACCTGGCGCTGCACGCCCAACTGTTCGACTTGCCCAAGGCCGACAGCGGCCCGCGCATCGACGAACTGATCCAACGCTTCGAGTTGGGCGACGTGGCCGGGCAACCGTCGGGGGAGTTACCCCTGGGTCTGCGTCAGCGCCTGTCCCTGGCGGTCGCGGTGCTGCATCGCCCGGAAGTGCTGATCCTCGATGAGCCGACCTCCGGCGTCGACCCGGCCGCCCGGGATGATTTCTGGCGGTTGCTGATCGAGCTGTCCCGCGAGCAAGGGGTGACGATATTTCTGTCCACCCACTTCATGAACGAAGCCCAGCGCTGTGACCGCATCTCGTTGATGCACGCAGGCAAAGTGCTGGCCTGCGACACGCCGCACGCGCTGCAGCAACAATTCAAGGGCGAGACCCTGGAAGCCGCGTTCGTCACCTGCTTGGAGCAGGCTCAAGGCGAAGCCGAACCCGCCGCGCCGAGCCAAACCGTCAGCGAAGCCAGCGCACCGCCGCAGAGCAAGCGCGGCTTCAGCCTGGCGCGCCTGTTGGCGGTGGCCAGCCGTGAAGGCAAAGAGCTGTTGCGCGACAAAGTGCGCATGGCCTTCGCGCTGCTCGGGGCGATGTTCATGATGGTGATCTTTGGCTACGGCATTTCCCTGGATGTGGAAAACCTGGCGTTCGCCGTTTATGACCAGGACCAGACCCCGCAAAGTCGCGCCTACTTGGAAGCGTTTCGCAGCTCGCGCTATTTCGCCGAACGACCGCCCATTCAAGATGCGAACGAACTGCACCGGCGCCTGCAACGCTCGGAAATCAAACTGGCATTGGAAATCCCACCGGGCTTTGGCCGCGACCTGTACGCCGGGCGCCAACCCACGGTGGCCGCATGGCTCGACGGCGGCATGCCGTTCCGCGCGGAAACCAGCCGTAACTATGTCGAAGCCGTACACTTGGGCAACCTCCAGCAATTGGCCGAGCTGAGCAGCCTGCCGCGCGGCAGCCAGGGCGCCGCCAAACTCGAAACCCGCTTTCGCTACAACCAGGACGTCGTCAGCGTGAACGCCATCGGCCCTGGGGTGATGGCACTGATCCTGGCGTTTATCCCGGCCATGCTTACCGCGTTGGGCATCGTGCGGGAAAAAGAGCTGGGCTCGATCACCAATTTTTACGCAACACCCCTGACGCGCCTAGAGTTTCTGCTGGGCAAGCAGGCGCCATACCTGGTGGTGAGTCTGGTCAACCTGGCCGTGCTGGTGGCCATGAACCGCTGGCTGTTTGGCGTGCCGTTCAAGGGCAGCGGCCTGACGCTGGCGTTCGGTGGGCTGCTGTATGTGCTGGCCACCACCAGCATGGGCCTGCTGATTTCTGCATTCACGCGCACCCAGATCGCGGCGATCCTCGGCACGATGATCATCACTAGCCTGCCGACCATCCAGTTCTCCGGGCTGATCGTGCCGCGCTCATCCCTGGAAGGCGCCGCAGCGCTGATGGGCATGCTGTTTCCGGCCGGGCACTTTTTGGATATCGCGGTGGGCACCTTTACCAAGGCTCTGGATCTGCGCCAGCTGTGGCCGCAATGCCTGGCGCTGTTCGGGTTCTTTGTCGGGTTCACCGGGTTGAGCTTGGTCATGCTCAAGAAGCAGGAGGTCTGATGCATAAGTTCGCGCACATCCTGCGCTTGGGCCTGAAAGAACTCACCAGCCTGCGCCACGACAGCGTATTGCTGCTGTTTCTGTTCTACGCGTTCACCGTGGCCATCTATATGCCCGCCGCCGGCTCAGTGATCGGTGTGCATAACGCCAGCGTGGCGCTGGTGGATGAAGACCACAGCGCCCTGTCCCGACAACTGGGCGAAGCACTGCAACCGCCGGAGTTCCAGACGCCAGCGCCGTTGCCTTACAACCTGTTGGACAAGGCCATGGACAGCGGCGAGTACACGTTCGTGATCAATGTGCCGGCCAATTTCCAGGCCGACTTGCTGGCCGGGCGCCAACCCAGCGTGCAGGTCAACGTGGATGCAACGGCCATGAGCCAGGCATTCATGGGTGCCGGTTACATTGGCAGGATTTTCCAGCGCGAATTGTTGAGCTACAGCGGCCAGGCCGATGCCGCCGCACAGACACCGGCGCTGCTGACCACCCGCTCGCTGTTCAACACCAACCTGGAAGGCGGCTGGTTTTTGGCGGTGATCCAGATCGTCAACAACATCACCATCCTGGCCATCGTGCTGACCGGCACCGCCCTGCTGCGCGAACGCGAACACGGCACGCTCGACCATTTGCTGGTGCTGCCCCTGACGGCGCTGGAAATCATGCTGGCAAAAATCTGGAGCAACATGCTGGTAGTGGTGCTGTGCACGTGGGTGTCGTTGGAAGTGGTGGTCAAAGGCTTGCTGGGTGTGCCGCTGGCAGGCTCATTGGGGTTGTTTCTGTTTGTGACGGCGTTGTACTTGTTCGCTAGTACGGCGCTGGGGATTTTCCTCGCCACCCTCGCCCGCTCGACCCCGCAATTCGGGCTGCTGGCAATTCCGGTGATCATCCCGATGCTGTTGCTATCCGGCGGCAGCACGCCTCTGGACAGCATGCCGGAGTGGCTGCAATGGGTGATGCAGGGCTCGCCGTCGACGCATTTTGTGAGTTTGAGCGCGGCGATTCTATTCCGCGATGCGGGGGTAAGCGTGGTATGGCCGGATTTGCTGGCGCTGGCAGGGATCGGCCTGCTGTTTTTCGCCGTGGCGCTGGCGCGGTTCAGGAAGAGCCTGGCGTCCTGAAACCGCACACCTGACGCGCTTACTGGATGATCAAGTTGTTGAACAACAGGTCTTCGACCATGGGCTTGCCGGTCTCGTCGTTCATCACTTGCTGGGTTTGCTTCAGGGCTTCCTGGCGCAGTTTTTCCTTGCCCTCCACGGTGCTCATCGCCTCGTTGGTCTGCTGGGTGAACAACGCCACCAGTTGATTGCGGATCAACGCGTCGTTGGCTTTAACGGCGGCGGCGGCTTCGGTGCCGGTCACGCGCAGGGCGATGTCGGCCTTGAACACCTTGAGTTTCGCCGTGCCATCCAGGCCGTAATTACCCACGAACGGCGGGCTCAAGCTGATATAGCTGACTTTCGGCGCCTCGCCCTCTTTGCCTTCCTTGGCTTCTTCGGCCTGTACCGCCATCGGCAGGATCAGGGCCAGCATCAACAGAATCCGCGCTTTCACAATTCATTCCTCACATTCGGTGCCCGGTAGCATAACGCTAGCAAGGCTGAGCACAAGCTTATGGCGACTTATCAGGCCGGGGCATGCTTGTTGACCCTGTGGCCTGCCCTCCTACACTTATCGGCCACGACGCCAAAAGGAATAGTCCGATGAAAGCTGTGCTGTGCAAAGCCTTCGGCCCCGCCGAAACCCTGGTGCTGGAAGATGTCGCCAGCCCGGCGATCAAGAAAAACGAAATCCTGCTGGACGTGCATGCTGCCGGGGTCAACTTCCCGGATACGCTGATTATCGAGGGCAAATATCAGTTCAAACCGCCCTTTCCGTTCTCACCGGGGGGTGAAGCCGCAGGGGTGGTCAGCGAAGTGGGGGAGAAAGTCAGCCACCTGAAGGTCGGCGATCGGGTAATGGCCTTGACCGGCTGGGGCAGCTTTGCCGAACAGGTCGCAGTGCCGGGCTATAACGTGCTGCCGATCCCACCCAGCATGGATTTCAACACCGCCGCCGCGTTCAGCATGACCTACGGCACCTCAATGCACGCGCTCAAACAACGGGCCCACCTGCAACCCGGCGAAACCCTGCTGGTGCTCGGCGCCTCCGGTGGCGTGGGCCTGGCCGCGGTGGAAATCGGCAAAGCCATGGGCGCCCGGGTGATTGCTGCCGCCAGCAGCGCCGACAAGCTCGCAATCGCCAAGGCTGCGGGCGCCGACGAATTGATCAATTACAGCGAAGCCAGCCTGAAGGATGAGATCAAGCGCCTCACCGACGGCAATGGCGCGGATGTGATCTACGACCCAGTGGGCGGCGACCTGTTTGACCAGGCTATTCGCGCGATTGCCTGGAACGGCCGCCTGCTGGTGGTGGGGTTTGCCAGCGGACGCATTCCCGAGTTGCCGGTGAACCTGGCGCTGCTCAAGGGCGCGGCGGTGGTCGGCGTGTTCTGGGGCTCCTTCGCCCAGCGCCAGCCGCAGGATAACGCGGCGAATTTCCAGCAATTGTTTGGCTGGTATGCCGAGGGCAAGCTCAAGCCGCTGGTGTCGCAGGTGTACCCGCTGGAACAGGCGGCCCAGGCTATCAATGATCTTGGGCAGCGCAAGGCTGTCGGGAAGGTCGTCGTCCAGACCCGCTGATCGCCGTCTGAATGGGAGTAATGTGGGAGGGGCAATCCCCCCACATTTCCTAGAAAAGCCTAAAACGACATAAACCTGCCTATTTGCGGCATGTTCATAAAAGAACATGCAGTTACGCCGTTTTCCTGTGTTTGACCTCAAGAGGCGATGCTATTTTCGGTAACGAAACTGTAACATTCGCATCCGCAGTCAAAACAAGAAATCTGGAGCTCTTGAATGTTTGCTTTCTTTCGCCCTGCCGTGCACCAGGCGCCCCTGCCTGAAGAAAAAATCGACAGTACCTACCGACGTCTACGCTGGCAGATCTTCGCCGGCATTTTCTTCGGTTATGCCGGGTACTACCTGCTGCGCAAAAACTTCTCCCTGGCCATGCCCTACCTGATCGAAGACGGTTACAGCCGCGGCGAACTGGGCCTGGCGATGTCGGCTATCGCGATTGCCTACGGCCTGTCCAAGTTCCTGATGGGCCTGGTGTCCGACCGTTCCAACCCGCGCTACTTTCTGCCCTTTGGCCTGTTGGTCTCGGCGGGCGTGATGTTCATCTTCGGTTTCGCGCCTTGGGCGACGTCCAGCGTGACCATGATGTTCATATTGCTGTTCATCAATGGCTGGGCCCAGGGCATGGGTTGGCCGCCGAGCGGGCGCACCATGGTGCATTGGTGGTCGCAGAAAGAACGCGGCGGCGTGGTGTCGGTGTGGAACGTGGCGCACAACGTCGGCGGCGGCCTGATCGGCCCGCTGTTCTTGCTGGGCATGGCCTGGTTCAACGATTGGCACGCGGCATTCTACGTGCCTGCCACGGTGGCCTTGGCAGTGGCGGCGTTTGCGTTCATCACGATGCGTGACACCCCACAATCGGTGGGCCTGCCGCCTATCGAGCAATACAAGAACGACTATCCCGAAGGCTACAACGCCAGCCACGAAGACGAATTCAGCGCCAAGGAAATCTTCGTCAAATATGTGCTGCGCAACAAAATGCTCTGGTACATCGCCTTCGCCAACGTATTCGTCTACCTGCTGCGCTACGGCGTACTCGACTGGGCACCGACTTACCTCAAGGAAGCCAAACACTTCACGGTGGATAAATCCTCGTGGGCGTACTTCTTCTATGAGTGGGCGGGTATTCCGGGCACGCTGCTGTGCGGCTGGATGTCGGACAAAATCTTCCGTGGCAACCGTGGCCTGACCGGCATTGTGTTCATGGGCCTGGTGACCGTGGCGACGCTGGTGTACTGGCTCAACCCGCCGGGCAATCCGACGGTGGACATGATTGCGCTGGTCTCGATCGGCTTCCTGATCTATGGCCCGGTAATGCTGATCGGCCTGCAGGCGCTGGAGCTGGCACCGAAGAAAGCCGCCGGCACCGCTGCGGGTTTCACGGGTCTGTTCGGTTACCTGGGCGGCTCGGTGGCGGCAAGTGCGGCGATGGGCTACACCGTTGACCATTTCGGCTGGGACGGTGGCTTTGTGCTGCTGATCGGCGCGTGCCTGCTGGCCATCGCATTCCTGATCCCGACCCTGTGGCACACCAACAGTGTCAGCTCGGCCCGTTAAGCGCCTGAGCATCCTTTTGCACACCGCTTGAGCCGCGCCTCCAGGTTTTTATCTGGCATGGCGTGGCTGCGCAGGGCGTTGACGGTCTGCTCGACATAATCGCGGGTCGTACCGTAACGCCCACTCGCGCTTTGCAGCACATGGTTAAGCACGATATCAGGCAAGTTGCCGGCGTAGCTGGGCAAATGCCGCTCCAACACAAACCCCAGCGCTTGCACCTGCGTGCCATCCTCCAACCGACAACTGAGCCAGTGCGGCCGGTACGAGGGATAGGGCATCTCCCGCTGCCACAAGGCATACAGCGAGGCTTCCAGCTGATCTTCCGGCAAGCGATAAGCAAACCCGCTGCATGATCCGCCGCGATCCAAACCGAATACCAACCCCGGCAATTCCGGCGTACCACGGTGCTCGTGAGACCACAAATACAGGCCACGGTGATATCCGTGGACCCGGGCCCGCACCCGCTCGGTCGACGAGCATTCCGGCCGCCAAATCAATGAACCATAAGCAAATAGCCAGACCGGCCCACCCTTATGCCGGGCCATGGTGGCCTGCATGGAGCTCATTAACTGTTCGTGGGTAAGTTGCGGTCCCAGATCGAGCCGCGGAGGGTAAGCCAACTGCAGAAGATCGGTTTCAATGGCGGTCATGGCGAAAAGCGGTGCGCCTCCTGTGTAACCAGCTGTAAGCGACTTTAGCGCAATAAAACGCGCCGCAGGAACCGTTTAGGCCAAAAGTATGGGGTGTGCTGAACCTGCGACCTTGGGGATATAGCTTAGGGATATCCACCGGGGACAATAAATACCGGAAGTGAATAAGCAGAGATATAAGGCCAACGGCCATTCGTCAGGATTGAAACCCATAATCCCGCTACTTTCAGCCCCGGTTCAGCCTGGGGCACGTTCCTGCCGTCAAAATGATGTGCCGATCACGACCCACTAGCCGCCGCCCCCACCGACTACCGAGGTCGCCCCATGAAAAAATTTCGACTGCCAGGACTGTTGTTTCTGGCCCAGGCCACTACCGCACTGGCCGCCGAAGCGCCGCCTGGCGAAGACGACAAAGGTTTCTGGTATGCGCAGACCAGCGTCTACACCCGGCATTTCTCCCCCGACCCAGACCACAATAACCATCAGGACCTGATCGGCCTGGAACGCAATGAAGCCTCAGGATGGTTGTATGGCGGGGCGACCTTCCGCAACTCGTTCAGCCAGCGTTCGTACTACGTCTATGGGGGCAAACGCTATGACATGGCGGATTACCCGGTGTACGTAAAGCTGACCGGGGGCGCGCTTCAGGGCTATCGCGGCAAGTACCGCGACAAGATCCCATTGAACGGACTCGGCGTGGCGCCGGTGATCATTCCGTCGGTGGGCACCCATCACGGGCCGATGGCGGCGGAGCTGGTGCTGTTGGGCTTCAACGCGGCAATGCTCACCGCGGGCGTGCGCTTCTAGGGTCGGGGGGCGTAGGCAAATACGTCAGCGCGCATCTGATGCGCGTCCATGCCGGCTTCGACCAGCGCATCCAACGTGCCATAGATCATCGCCGGTGAACCGCTGGCATAGACGTGCACGGCCTTCAGGTCGCGGATGTCTTCGCACACCGCTTCATGCAATAGCCCACAGCGCCCTTCCCAACCGCACAGGTCGCTGACGACCTTGTGCAGAAACAGGTTGGGCAGTTGCTGCCATTGCGTCCAATGCTCGATTTCGTAGAAGTCCTCCGGACGGCGCACGCCCCAGTACAGATGCACCGGGTGCTTGAAACCGGAAGCGCGGCAATGCTCGATCAGGCTGTGCATTTGCGCCATACCGGTGCCTGCGGCGATCAGCACCAGCGGGCCGTCGGGCAGCTCGGCCAGGTGAGTGTCGCCAAACGGCAGTTCCACACGCGCTATCTGATCACGCTGCAGTTGGGCCAGCAGGTTGCGTGCGCTGTCTTCACGGGCCAGTACATGCAGTTCCAGCTCACGCCCAGAATGGGGTGCCGAGGCCAGGGAAAACGCCGACTTTTCGCCGTTATCCCGTTCGATCATCAGGTATTGCCCGGCGTGGTAACGCACCGCCTTGCCGGCGGGCGCGCGCAGGCGCACACGCCACACATCGCCACCCACGTCGACGCACTCGCTCAATTGGCACGCCAACTTGCGCAGCGGCAGCTCGCCGGGGGCCAGCACGCCATCCCACAACACAACGCAGTCTTCCAGCGGCTCGGCGATGCAGGTGAAGAATTCACCGTGGTCACGCACTTCACCGGCTTGCTGCACGCGGCCTTCCACCAGCAAGGCGGCGCACACATGGCATACACCGTTGCGGCAGGCCTGGGGGCATTCATAACCCAGGCGACGGGCGCCTTCGAGAATCCGCTCGCCAGGGACCAGCTCCAGTACAGCACCGGAAGGTTGCAGGGTTACACGCATCAATCTATTCCCAATTCTTTCCAGATCGCATCGACACGCGCGGTCACGGCTGCATCCTTGACGATCACCCGGCCCCATTCGCGGGTGGTTTCACCCGGCCACTTATGGGTGGCATCCAGGCCCATCTTCGAGCCCAGGCCCGACACCGGCGACGCAAAGTCGAGGTAGTCGATTGGCGTGTTATCGATCATCACCGTATCGCGCTTGGGGTCCATGCGCGTGGTGATGGCCCAGATCACGTCGTTCCAGTCCCGAGCGTTGATGTCGTCGTCGGTGACAATAACGAACTTGGTGTACATGAACTGTCGCAAAAACGACCACACACCCAGCATGACCCGCTTGGCATGGCCTGGGTACGACTTCTTCATAGTGACCACGGCCATGCGGTACGAGCAGCCTTCCGGCGGCAGGTAGAAATCGGTGATTTCAGGAAATTGCTTCTGCAGGATCGGCACGAACACTTCGTTGAGCGCCACGCCGAGGATGGCCGGCTCATCCGGCGGCCGGCCGGTGTAGGTGCTGTGGTAGATCGGCTTGATCCGATGAGTGATGCGTTCGACCGTGAACACCGGGAAGCTGTCGACTTCGTTGTAATAACCGGTGTGGTCGCCATAGGGGCCTTCATCGGCCATCTCGCCGGGATGAATCACACCTTCCAGGATGATTTCCGCGGTGGCCGGCACTTGCAGGTCGTTGCCGCGGCACTTGACCAGTTCGGTGCGGTTGCCACGCAACAGGCCGGCGAAGGCGTATTCGGAAAGGCTATCCGGCACCGGCGTTACGGCACCGAGGATGGTGGCCGGGTCGGCGCCCAAGGCCACGGAGACCGGGAACGGCTGGCCGGGGTGTTTTTCACACCACTCACGGAAGTCCAGAGCGCCACCACGATGGCTCAGCCAACGCATGATCACTTTGTTGCGGCCGATCACTTGCTGGCGATAGATGCCCAGGTTCTGGCGATCCTTGTTCGGGCCTTTGGTGACGGTCAGGCCCCAGGTGATCAACGGGCCGACGTCGCCTGGCCAGCAGGTCTGCACCGGGAGCATGCCCAGGTCGACATCATCGCCTTCGATGACCACTTCCTGGCACACAGCGTCTTTGACCACTTTGGGCGCCATCGCAATGATCTTGCGGAAAATCGGCAGCTTGGACCAGGCATCCTTCAAGCCCTTGGGCGGCTCGGGCTCCTTGAGGAATGCCAGCAGCTTGCCGATTTCACGCAACTCGCTGACCGACTCGGCACCCATGCCAAACGCGACGCGCTCGGGCGTGCCGAACAGGTTGCCAAGCACCGGGATATCGAAGCCGGTCGGCTTTTCGAACAGCAGCGCCGGGCCCTTGTTACGCAGGGTGCGGTCGCAAATCTCAGTCATTTCCAGCACCGGGGAAATCGGCATCTGGATACGTTTCAACTCTCCGCGCTGCTCAAGTTGCTGCACGAAATCCCGAAGATCCTTGAATTTCATTAACCATGCCACCCGTAAAATAGGCGTACATCCTACCTGCTCTGAAGGCGGCTGGCAGCTTAATTGGCCGTCAGCCCCCGTGACTTGAGTGAACGGAACAGCGGCTCCAGAAAGGCTTCGATGTGCCGCGCCCCAACCTCAGAAAGATGGTTATCGTCGGTATACAGCGCTTGCCCATTGAGTTCGACCCGGCACAAACCGTCGGCACCGCATAGCAAAGGCGCCGGATCCAAGACCGTTACGCCGCTATCGGCCGCCGCCAATTCGTCGAACACCTGGGTAATGAAGGCCTGGCGCTTCACATGCTCGGCTACGGGAAGCCCCTCGCCGTCCACCGGCCGGTTCATCATCGCCAGTCGACTGAGGCGATAAGGCACGATGATTTCCTGCAAAGGAACCTCCTTGACCAGCCACACGCGATGTCCGGCAGCGCGCAATTGCTTTACACGCTGGCGCAGGCCCTCAGCGAACCGTTGTTCGGCCACGGCACGCACATACTTGCCTGTGCTTGGGTCCTTGAGCGCATGCTCTTTGTCACCGGACATTTGTCCGTAGACATATAGACTCCAGCGAGCCGCCAGCACCACATCGCTGAAGGTCTGCTCAGCCATGGCCTTCTCGACCCGGTGGTTGAAATGCGCACAACGGGCAATATTCTCCAGACCATCCAACGGTATGCAGCCAGCAAAACTGGCCCCTACCAGGCTGATGTCGTGCCGATCAGCACCGTCCTTGAGTGCAGGAATCAATGCAGTCGCATGGCTGTCGCCCCACACCAGCGCTGACATGGAGCGACCGGTCGGACCGAAATGGCATAAAAGCCGCTCATCGGGCGTGTCTTTATCGGCCATGCACGCCAATAAATCCGGGCTCCACTTCTTGGCCTGGGCGTAACGCAGCGCCTGTTCGGATAACCGCGAGGGCACGCCGTCGGCTTTGCGGATGGCCAGGCCGGTAAAACCGAGACATAAGATGCCGATCAGCGCACTCGCCAGAATCGCCTGGCGTCCGGCCAGCAAGCGCTTCTCACGGAATGGCGTTTCAATGAAGCGCCAGGAAAGGTAGCCCAGGATCAGCGAGAGCAGCATCAACCCGGCCAATTCCAGCGCACTCAAACCATCTACCGCTGCGTAATTGGCATACACGAAGACCGGCCAATGCCATAGGTACCAGGAATAGGAGATCAGCCCGATGCCCACCATCACCCGAGAACTCAACAGACGGGAAACCCAGGTGTGTTGCTGCCCATTGGCCCAGATCAAACCGACAACCCCCAACACCGGCAGCAATGCCGTGGGGCCAGGGAATGGAGTGGTCGCGTCGTACCCCAGCACCGCGATCAGTATCAGCGCCATAGACCCCAGACTGACGCCCTGCGCCAGGGCAGCAGGCGCACGCCAGTCACGCTTGGGCATCACGGCCAACATGGCGCCGGCCAGCAACTCCCAAGCGCGCAGGTGCAACAGGAAGAATGCCTTTTGTGGTTGATGTTCGACCGCCCAGACACTCATGCCAAACGATGCCAGCAACACCGCAAACAACGCCAGGCGCCAGTGCTTCAAACGGCTGGAGAGCAATATCAGCAGCAGCGGGAAGACAATGTAGAACTGTTCTTCTACCGCCAACGACCAGGTGTGCAGCAAGGGCTTGATGTCAGAGGCGGAGTCGAAATAACCATGCTGACGCGAAAACAACAGGTTGGACGTAAACGTCACTTGATAATGCGCAGACCGCCCAAGATCCTTGTAATCCTTGGGCGCCAACAGAAACCATCCCACTACCAGTGTGACCGCAATCATCACAAACAACGCCGGCAGGATGCGCCGCGCGCGCCGAGCCCAGAAATCGATAAAACTGAAGCGGCCGGCCTGGCGTTCACGCCAGATAATCGAAGTGATCAGGAAGCCGGAGATGACGAAAAACACGTCAACGCCAACAAAACCGCCGGTAATGCCAGGAACTCCGAAGTGAAACAACACAACAGCAAGGACAGCGATAGCACGCAGGCCATCGATGTCTCTGCGGTAAGCAAGAATGGTCATAAGAAATCTGGTCAGTCTGTGACGAAAAGGGTAAGCGTAGTCGCGCGTACAATTTTTGTTACTTAACGGACACTTATGCCATAAAAATTGCTGCATCACGACGCAAAAAAAATGGCGCCCTAGTCGGGCGCCATTTTTCGAAGCGGAAGCGTCGTATTACTTGCGCTTCATCGACAAGAAGAACTCATCGTTGGTCTTGGTGGTTTTCAGTTTATCCACCAGGAACTCGATGGCCGCAACTTCGTCCATCGGATGCAGCAGCTTGCGCAGGATCCACATACGCTGCAGCTCGTCGTCGGCGGTCAGCAACTCTTCGCGGCGGGTGCCGGAACGGTTGATGTTGATGGCCGGGAAGACGCGTTTTTCCGCGATACGACGGTCCAGAGGCAGTTCCATGTTGCCGGTACCCTTGAACTCTTCGTAGATCACTTCGTCCATCTTTGAGCCGGTCTCAACCAGCGCGGTGGCGATAATGGTCAGCGAGCCGCCTTCTTCGATGTTCCGCGCGGCGCCGAAGAAACGCTTGGGTTTCTCCAGGGCGTGAGCATCGACACCACCGGTCAATACCTTGCCGGAGCTAGGGATGACGGTGTTGTAGGCACGGGCCAGACGGGTGATGGAGTCGAGCAGGATCACCACGTCTTTCTTGTGTTCGACCAGGCGCTTGGCCTTCTCGATCACCATCTCGGCAACCTGCACGTGGCGGGTTGGCGGCTCATCGAACGTGGAGGCAACCACTTCACCGCGCACGGTGCGCTGCATCTCGGTCACTTCTTCCGGACGCTCATCGATCAGCAATACGATCAGATGAACTTCAGGATTGTTACGTGCGATGTTCGCTGCAATGTTCTGCAGCATGATGGTCTTACCGGCTTTCGGCGGCGCAACGATCAAGCCACGCTGGCCCTTACCGATCGGTGCGCACAGGTCGATCACGCGGCCGGTCAAGTCTTCGGTGGAACCGTTACCGGCCTCCATCTTCATGCGCACGGTCGGGAACAGCGGCGTCAGGTTCTCGAAGAGAATCTTGTTTTTCGCGTTCTCAGGACGATCGAAGTTGATCGTGTCGACCTTGAGCAGGGCGAAATACCGCTCGCCTTCCTTCGGAGGACGGATCTTGCCCACGATGGTGTCACCGGTGCGCAAGTTGAAGCGGCGGATCTGGCTCGGCGAGACATAAATATCGTCTGGGCCGGCGAGGTAGGAAGCGTCTGCAGAGCGGAGGAAGCCGAAGCCGTCCTGGAGAATCTCCAGCACGCCATCACCGGAGATTTCCTCGCCGCTTTTCGCGTGCTTTTTCAGCAGGGAGAAAATCACGTCCTGCTTGCGCGAACGGGCCATATTTTCTATGCCCATTTCTTCGGCCAATTGGAGCAGGTCGGTAATCGGCTTTTGCTTGAGTTCAGTCAGATTCATATAGGAATGACGTAATCATTTATGGAGGGGGAAATTAAGCTTTTGGCTTAATGAGGCCGCGCCGCGGAGAAGGCGACAGGATCGCGTACTAATCGAAAAGGAGTGCGTCGGCGACGGCTTGCAGGGGGCAGTGGAGAAACCAGTGCGGGGCCGAATGTAACACCTGAATTTCGGAGCGTCTAGCCCTGTTTTACGAAAAAGCCCCGCGATTTGCGGGGCTTTTTTGACGACGCTTAGATGTTCGCGTCGATGAATGCAGCCAACTGCGACTTCGACAATGCGCCCACTTTGGTCGCTTCAACGTTGCCGTTCTTGAACAGCATCAGCGTAGGAATACCACGTACGCCGTGTTTGGCAGGCGTTTCCTGGTTGTCGTCGATGTTGAGCTTGGCAACGGTCAGCTTGCCTTCGTAGGTGGTTGCAATGTCGTCCAGAACCGGAGCGATCATTTTGCAAGGGCCGCACCACTCAGCCCAGTAGTCAACCAGCACCGGGCCTTGAGCCTTGAGTACTTCGGCCTCAAAGGTCGCGTCCGTGACGTGCTTGATAAGATCGTTGCTCATGGATGTCTCCGGATTGTAAGCAAAAAAAACGTTGCCCATCATAGCCGCCCTTCCCCCGTTCAGGAAGCCGCCTCTGATTGAGTCTCGCTATGGCGATCAATGAGTTTGGATATTGCCTTATTCAGGGGGTGGCAGGGGTCAGGAACGCGATGCCGGTACGTAACGCCGCGTTGCGTACGTGCTGCTGCATGGTTTTCTGCGCCGCTGCATTGTTGCGTTGAGCCAGGGCGCGGAGGATCTTGCGATGCTCTTGCCAGGTTTCCATGGCCCGCTCCGGCCGGATGAACGGTAGTTTCTGACTCTCCAGAAACACCTCGGCGCTGGCACTGAGGATGCTGACCATCGCTCGGTTACCGCTGGCGAGGAGAATGCGCTGGTGAAATTCAAAGTCCAGCCGCGCAGCCGCTTCGAAATCACCGGCCTTGAGCACCTGACGCATTGCCTCGACGTTGTCTTCCAGGCTGTCTAACGCCTCGATGGTCAGCGTGACCGCCGCCAACCCCGCGGCAAAGCCCTCCAAGGCATAGCGCAACTGAAAAATCTCCAACGGCGTGGCCTGCGCCGCGAAAGGCCAGGCAAAACCCGCCGGCGGCTCCTGCGCGGTTTGCACGAACACACCTTTACCCGGTTGCACACTGACCACACCCAGAGCGCTCAGGGACGACAACGCTTCGCGCAATGACGCCCGACTCACGCCCAGTTGCACGGCCAACTCACGCTGAGACGGCAGGGCATCGCCTGGGCCGAAGCCCTGCTCCTTGATCAGTTTGCGGATGGCCTGCAACGCCGCCTCCGGTACCGCTTGGGCGATGGAATTCATAAAAAACTCAAGGTTTCAGTCAACTGAGCGGCTAGTTGTAAAGCTATTCGCAGTCGGCGGCAAGTCACGCCCTAAAGGCGCTCGCGAGGTTTTAGCGGCGCTCGAAAAGGGTGCAAAAAACTTACTTACTGTTCAGACCAGTAAGACCAATACACGCCAGTAAAACCCAGCCTTGCAGCGCAATCGGCCACGACTGGCATGGGCTGTGCACTGACCATTGACAGAACATTCCTTCGCCTTTCTCGGAGAGTTGCCATGACTAAGCGCTACGGCGCCCTGCTGACTGCCCTGTTTGCCAGTCTGATGCTGAGTCACACACCCGTACAGGCCAACGGGCTGGACGATATCGTGGCCCGTGGCACCTTAAAGGTTGCCGTGCCGCAGGATTTCCCGCCGTTCGGCTCGGTCGGCCCGGACATGAAGCCCCGTGGCCTGGACATCGACACCGCCAAGCTGCTGGCCGACCAGCTCAAGGTCAAGCTGGAGCTGACCCCCGTCAACAGCACCAACCGTATCCCCTTCCTCACCACCGGCAAAGTCGATCTGGTGATCTCTAGCCTGGGTAAAAATCCCGAGCGCGAGAAGGTCATCGACTTTTCCAAGGCCTACGCGCCCTTTTACCTCGCCGTGTTCGGCCCGCCCGAGGCCGCCATCGCCAGCACCGACGACCTCAAGGGCAAAACCATCAGCGTGACCCGTGGCGCCATCGAAGACATCGAGCTGACCGCCGTGGCGCCCAAAGAAGCCACGATCAAGCGCTTCGAAGACAACAACTCGACGATCGCCGCCTACCTGGCCGGCCAAGTCGACCTGATCGCCAGCGGCAACGTAGTGATGGTGGCGATCAGCGAGCGCAACCCCAAACGCGTACCGGCACTGAAAGTGAAGCTCAAGGATTCGCCGGTGTACGTGGGCGTGAATAAAAACGAGCCGGCGCTGCTGGAGAAGGTCAATCAGATCCTGGTCGCGGCCAAGGCTGACGGCAGCCTGGAAAAGAACGCGATGCAATGGCTGAAAGAGCCGCTGCCCGCCGATCTGTGAAGCCACGGAGCTGACTGATGGCGTATCAATTTGACTTTGTTCCGGTGCTGGCCAACACCGACCTGTTGTTGCGGGGTGCGCTATTTACCCTGGAATTGACGGCTATCGGCGCGATCCTCGGCGTCGCCCTGGGCACCGTCGGTGCAGTAGTGCGTGCCTGGAAAATCCAGCCTCTGGCCTGGTGCTTTGGGGTCTATGTCGAGTTGATCCGCAACACGCCATTCCTGGTGCAGCTGTTCTTCATCTTCTTCGGCCTGCCGTCGTTGGGATTGAAAATCACCGAATGGCAAGCCGCCGTACTGGCGATGGTGATCAACCTGGGGGCTTATTCCACGGAGATCATCCGCGCGGGCATCCAGGCCGTTCCTCGCGGGCAACTGGAAGCCGCCGCCGCACTGGCGATGACCCGCTTCGAAGCCTTCCGTCATGTAGTGCTGCTGCCAGCGCTGGGCAAGGTGTGGCCAGCCCTGAGCAGCCAGATCATCATCGTGATGCTGGGGTCGGCAGTGTGTTCGCAGATCGCCACCGAAGAATTGAGTTTTGCCGCCAACTTCATCCAATCCCGCAATTTCCGCGCCTTTGAAACGTATGCCCTCACCACGCTGGTGTACTTGTGCATGGCGCTGATGATTCGCCAGTTGCTCAATTGGATCGGCCGTCGCTTTGTGATGAGGAATAGCCGATGAGTGATTTTTCATTCTGGGACATTGTGCGCAACCTGCTTACGGGCCTGCAGTGGACGTTGCTGCTGTCGCTGGTGGCATTTATCGGCGGCGGCCTGATCGGTTTGCTGGTGATGACTCTGCGCATCAGCAGCAAGGCATTTCCACGCAATGTTGCGCGCAGCTATATAGAGCTGTTCCAGGGCACACCGCTGTTGATGCAGTTGTTCTTGGTGTTTTTCGGCATCGCGCTGCTCGGCGTGGATATTTCGTCCTGGCTGGCGGCGGCGATCGCCCTGACTTTGTTTACCAGTGCCTACCTCGCCGAGATCTGGCGCGGCTGCGTCGAGTCAATCGCTCATGGGCAGTGGGAAGCCTCCGCCAGCCTGGCACTCAACCCGCTTGAGCAACTGCGTTATGTGATCCTGCCTCAGGCCCTGCGCATTGCCGTGGCGCCGACCGTGGGGTTCTCGGTACAGGTCGTAAAAGGCACCGCCGTCGCCTCGATTATCGGCTTCACCGAACTGACCAAGACCGGCGGCATGCTCGCCAATGCCACGTTCGAGCCCTTTATGGTCTACGGCCTGGTGGCCCTTGGTTACTTTTTACTCTGCTACCCCTTGTCCCTCAGTGCGCGCTACCTGGAAAGGAGACTGCATGCCTCTGCTTAGAATTTCGGCCCTGCATAAGTATTACGGCGACCATCATGTCCTCAAAGGCATCGACCTCACGGTTGAAGAAGGCCAGGTGGTGGCGATCATCGGTCGCAGCGGCTCGGGCAAATCCACCTTGCTGCGCACCCTCAATGGCCTGGAGTCGATCAACGATGGGGTGATCGAGGTCGACGGAGAGTACCTCGACGCCGCACGCGCCGACCTGCGCAGCTTGCGGCAGAAAGTCGGGATGGTGTTCCAACAGTTCAACCTGTTCCCGCACCTGACCGTGGGCGAAAACGTCATGCTCGCGCCCCAAGTGGTGCAGAAAGTGCCCAAGGCCAAGGCCGCCCAACTGGCTCGGCAAATGTTGGAGCGCGTTGGGCTGGGTGAAAAATTCGACGCCTTCCCTGATCGTCTGTCCGGCGGCCAGCAACAACGGGTCGCCATTGCTCGCGCCCTGGCCATGTCGCCCAAGGTGCTGTTGTGTGACGAAATCACCTCGGCCCTGGATCCGGAACTGGTCAACGAGGTACTCAGCGTGGTGCGCCAGTTGGCCAAGGACGGAATGACGCTGATCATGGTGACCCACGAAATGCGCTTCGCCCGGGAGGTCGGTGATAAATTGGTCTTCATGCACCAGGGCAAGGTGCATGAAGTGGGCGATCCCAAGGTGTTATTCGCCAACCCACGTACCCCCGAGTTCGCGAACTTTATCGGCTCAGTGGAGCAGTCGGGCTGACCAGCTCGAAACGACCCCTCCCCTCTAGCACCGCGTGATCGCGCACCTGCAAGGCGTCGGAGGGCAGTTCGGTGTCGATTTGCACCTGGGCGGTCAAGCGCTTGCCAACCGCCCGGGTGGACAGTACCTGCCCTGGCAATAGCTGCCCGCCAACGGGTTCACCGGCAAGCTGTACCGGCGCCCACTCGACAGCATGCCCATCCATCTGGGCCTGCTTGAGTGTCAGACGGAAGTGCCCCTGACGGCCAAACCGGAAACTTTGCCCATCGGCAGCTCCGGCAAATCGCAGCGCGATGGTCGCAGGCTCCATACACAGCACGCTCAAGTGCAGCATGCGCGTCCCCAGTGCGATGGTGGGGTTGTGTGTCAGCGGGTCATTGCGAATCACCCCATAGTCGACTGTCGGCTGGCTCACGGACAACCGGCAGTTCTGCGCCTGTACAGCCTCGCTCATCGCCATCGTGCACAACAGTACGAGGCCCAGTTTCTTCAGCTTAACGGCCATGGCACACCGCCGATGTTGTCTCATAGAACGTGTCATTGTCGGGCTGGGTCCCGGGAGTAAGCCTGAGCTGGCAAGTAGAAGAATCCGACAAAGAAACCCGCAACGCCTGGGAGTCGTTCATGTCGTTCAGGAAAATCATGCCGTCACCCACCACGCTGGTCAGGAAACGGTTGTTCTTATCGAACACCGAAGCACCCTGAGGCAATGGTCGGCCCTGTTCATCGGTGCCGGTGACCAGCACTCGGCGCACTTTCACCACATCGAACGTCACGTTGTTCACCGACCCGCGAGCGGCAGCGAGGGTGTGCGTGCCGTTCTTCAGGTCCACGCGTTTGGGCAAGGACTGGGTCTGTACTTCGATACGACTGTCGGTATAGGCCGGCAAACCGGGGATCACTGCCTGCCCGCTGAAATCGGTCCATACCAGGCCGTGCGGGGTACTGATTTTGGCGGCGCCGATATCACCCACCGAGACAATGCCAAAGGTGTCCTGCACGGCATACGGCGAGAACGTCAAACCGCCTCCGTGGGCCACGACGCCGCCGCGCAACTGCCCGGAATAATCGGTGCCCTGGGGGTTGCGACTGACCCCCATGCCCACTCGGGTGTAGCGTGGCATCAGGTCCAACTGACCGCGCAACGTTTGCTCCCGCGCACTGAGGTCACGCTCGACGCCCACTTCGTAGTTCACGTAGTCATTGACCCGCTCCGTAAGGGCGGCGCCAGCCCGCGCGCGGTCCCCACGCCGACTAATATAGCTGTTGACTCGACGATCACCGCCCAGGGGCACGGTCACCTGCAAGCGCACCGACAGATCATCGTCGAACGCCGAATCACGCCGGCTACCGCCCTGGGTAACGTCATGCCGTTTGCGGGTGCCACCCACCTGCGAATCGGCGATCAAGGTGACGTCGGCATGGCTGAATGAGCGGTTCCATGAGGCGAACAGATGCTCGGTCGTGTGCCCGTCGAATGAGTTGCTGCGCGTATAGCCCAAAGAGAATGCCCCCAGCGCGGGGTCGATCCAGCTCACTCCGGCGGTGTATTGATGCTTGAAACGAGAGTCCAGTTCATCGGTCTTGGACGAGCGACCCGCCTCAAGCACTTCGCGATAACCGCGCGTCTGGGTGGTAGCGCTGAGGCTCAGGTCCATATCGGCGGACACCGGGCTGCTCACGCTTAGGCTGCTGCGTGAACCGGACACCGCATTAAGACTGTCTCGGGAAAGGTTATGGCGAGCACCCACGTTCACGCGTTGGAAAAACACGCTGCTCAGCGTGCCTCCGGCCGCCCAGTAATCATCGGTACTCAACAGGCCAAAGCCGGCGGATGAGTCGCGCCCCAGGCCCCAGGTGCCACTGCCCATGGCGACGATGGGTGACGGCGCGTCTTCATGGGTGTTCTCACGCACCTTGCCCAAGGCGAAGTAATAGCCGGGTGCCGCGGGAGCAGCACCGGCAAACGAAGCCGCCGGCACCACAAAACTGCGCGTGCCTCCTCGCACATCGATCACGCTGACTTCCAGGTCGCTGGTGCCATTGAGCAGCGGCAAACCGGTCAACCGAAAAGGCCCTTCGGGCACCAGCGTGCTATGGATCAAGGCACCCGACTGACGCACTTCGATCCTCGACTGGCTCTGGGCCAGCCCCTCAACCACGGCATTGTTGCTGCCCGCCGGCACGCGGGATTGACCATCGGGGAAAAACTGCACACCGGACAGTTGGAGGCCACCGAACTGCGGGTTATTGCTGGACAACTGGCCGACCTGGAAGGTCGATTGCAACGCGCCGATATCCCGCTGGGCATAGGCATTCAAATGTTCGGCGCGGGCCTCGCCATTGTCGGACACATAATATTGGCGGCTGCGAACGATCCAATCTCCGAGATTGAACCCCGCCTCGGTATAAGCCGATACGAACCGGCTCGCACCGCTGCGCGAATGGCTATCGAACCCCTGCACGTCATAGTTGAACAACGCCGCCGCCCCGCCCCGGGCAAAGTGCCCAGCCTCCCATTGCGGCTCGCGCAGTGCCTGCGTCGGCACCACCAGCGCAACCTCATCGTTACCGGGCCGCAGCCGCACCATCGTATTAGGGAAAGCCCCCAGGAAGTCATGACAGGCCTGAGTCGCATCAGCCGTCTCTTGGATAATGCCACTCGGTTTGACCAACCCGGCCTTATCGAGCAGCCCGGCGGTAAAACACAGTTGCCCATGCGCATCGAACCGCGCCTCCACCAACCCGAGCGGGTTGCCATTGAGCCGCAACCCGACCACATGCACACCCTCACGAAAACGCGGGGCCGTGCGGAAATAGTCGGAGACCTTCGGATCAATACCGTGGGCAGTCAGCGCCGCCAGGTCAAACCCCTCTCCCAACTCCAGGGCGGGCAGCACACCAGGCAAGCTCCACAACGTTGCAACCCCCATGAGCAGCGTGGGCCGACAGGGCCAGAGCGACGCCAGAACTCGGTTACTCGACAGATTTATCATGAGTCGATCAACCCTCGCCGGCATTGATCGAAGCTCGGTAGTTGTCTGCGGAGAAACCGTAGACAGTGGCGGGCTGAATCTCTACAGCAGCCACCCCCTCCAGAGCGCCTTCGACGCTCAATGTCAGCGCCTCCCCCGGCAAAATGTAGGTTCGGGGCAATGTTGCCAGGGCCTTCTGTGGTAGCAGCAGTACCTCCGGCGCCAGACGCACGACATAGGCGCTGTCGTTATGAACGCTGAGGCCCTCGCCCACGTGCTTCCACTTCAACAGCTCCCAGGGGCTGTGATGCAGAGGAAGGCCCCGCGGATGCAGGATCAGCGGCAAGTTCTGCCGCAAGGTGATACCGATGGTCGCACGGCCTGGCGCACGGGCCTGGGGGATGCCCTCGAAGGACACGCGTTTCAATCGCTGGGTTTTCAGCGGCTCCTTCAAGGTGCCGATGAAGCGCACCAACTGGGTTTCGCCCGCCTCCACTCGCGTAATGGGCGGCGTCACGATTAAAAGCGGCTCCACATCTTCCGGTACGTTTTCGATAACCGAGTGAAGCAACGCCGGCGTCGCGTCAGTATTTTTGATAGATATCGTCGCTTCGCCCTGGTCTTCATAAAACACAACCACGGTTGTTTCCGGCAACATTCCATCCGCCATTACAGCACCGGCAAACCACACACAAAAACTGGCACATAACACACGTGCACTATTTATTACTGAAAGACTAAGCATTCAGTGTTCCCCACGCCTTTAAGTTGACCCTTGATAGCTAAGCGCTCCTATTAAAACAGCCGATCGGAAACAAGGGAGTTCTGATCGGCCGTAAATAAGTCGCTTAGATGTAGCTCAACTCAAGCGTCGCACGCCCATCCAGAACCGTATCGCGCGACAGGTCCAGGTCCTGGCCCCGATTAATAACGGCGCGCACTTCGAGGGTGCCGGTCAGTTGACTGATCGCGGCTGGGGTGACAGCCGTGGTGTTGCGCCAGGAATACTGACTAGGCGCCTGGGCCACTTTGCCATCCGAGTTTTGCCAGGCGCCGGTGCCGACACGCACGATAGGAAACAGCGTGGTGGTGGACGAACGCAGGTCTTTGAGGGTGATGGCGAAACCACCGGTTCTGCGGCCGCCAACGGAACCCAGGCCATAGTTGTGGGCTTCGGTATAGCCGGCCCCCAACGCATTGAGGATGCCAGGCACCTTGCTGGCGCCCTGCAGGTCGACGAACTTCAATCCGAACTTGGCTGGGGTAGTGCCGCAGTTGATGCTCAGAGGAGCGGTCTTGGGCAGCAATGGGTTGAACGCAGTTGGCAGCAATTGGCCGGAAGGGATTGTGCCGTAGTCGACGATGCCACCACCGGTCATGCTGAGGTTGCAGGCGGCAGGTTTGATCGTGCCCCTGACGATCAGCTCGGCGCTGCTGGAAGCGTGGGCGTTGATGGCCGCAGCCAGGCAAGCGATACCGAAAGTCAATCCAACAATCTTTTTCATAAGGGTCCTGTCACTGAAAGTTATCAGGCGCATTTATTTATTGTTCCTTACGGCAACCATAAATAAATAACACCACGGCACTATTGCCGAGTGACAGTCTGTCTCCTTAGTACCTAACTAAAAAATGAGACAACACATCAGTTAGTGTGGGAGCGATAAAAATATATTGTCAGCCAAGCGTGAACCTAGAGTAGGCCTCAACAAAAAAAGGAATGAAATATCGACATGAAAGGTGTAGGCAGAATCATAATTCGTACTACCACAGATAAAAGTTATAACTTCCTACAAGAACACACGAGGGCGCTACAGAGGTCGAGAACGACAACCTACCTTTCCTACAGCCAATTCTTATGGGCAACCTCGGCGCAATTCCCGAAGCACTACGCGTTGGCGTCAGCGGTCGATCGTGGCACGATGGCGAGGTTATCGACCGAGACCCCCAAACCATGCCGCAATCCCAAGCCAAGAATCTGTCCCTGATCGCCGCCATCGACCTGGGCTCCAACAGCTTTCACATGGTCGTGGCCAAGGCCCAGAACGGTGAGATCCGCATCCTTGAGCGGCTCGGCGAAAAGGTGCAACTGGCCGCCGGAATCGACGACGAGCGTCAGCTCAATGAAGAATCCATGCAGCGCGGGCTCGATTGCCTCAAGCGTTTCGCTCAATTGATCAACGGTATGCCCCTGGGCGCCGTTCGAATCGTCGGTACCAACGCCCTGCGCGAAGCGCGCAACCGTGGCGAATTCATCCGCCGCGCCGAAGAAATCCTCGGCCACCCCGTGGAAGTCATCTCAGGCCGTGAGGAAGCACGCCTGATCTACCTCGGCGTGTCACATACGCTGGCCGATACCCCCGGCAAACGCCTGGTGGCGGACATCGGTGGCGGCAGTACCGAGTTCATCATTGGCCAGCGTTTCGAGCCGCTGCTGCGCGAAAGCCTGCAGATGGGCTGCGTCAGCTACACCCAGCGTTATTTCAAGGACGGCAAGATCACCCCGGCGCGCTACGCCCAGGCCTATACGGCCGCGCGGCTGGAGATCATGAGCATCGAACACGCCCTGCACCGCTTGACTTGGGATGAAGCCATCGGTTCGTCCGGCACCATCCGCGCCATCGGCCTGGCCCTCAAAGCGGGCGGGCACGGCACCGGTGAGGTCAACGCCGAAGGTCTGGCGTGGCTCAAGCGCAAACTGTTCAAGCTGGGGGATGCCGAAAAAATCGACTTCGACGGCATCAAACCTGATCGACGCACGATCTTCCCCGCCGGCCTGGCGATTCTCGAAGCGATTTTTGACGCCCTCGAACTGCAACGCATGGACCACTGCGATGGCGCCCTGCGTGAAGGCGTGCTGTATGACCTGCTGGGCCGTCACCACCATGAAGACGTGCGTGAGCGCACGCTCAGCTCATTGATGGAGCGTTATCACGTCGACCTGGAGCAAGCGGCCCGCGTTGAACGCAAGGCGCTGCATGCCTTCGACCAAGTGGCCGAGGACTGGGGCCTGGAAGACGGCGTCTGGCGCGAACTGCTGGGCTGGGCGGCCAAGGTGCATGAAGTGGGCCTGGACATCGCTCACTACCACTACCACAAGCATGGCGCTTACCTGATCGAGCATTCGGACCTGGCCGGTTTCTCCCGGGAAGACCAACAGATGCTCGCGCTGCTGGTGCGCGGCCATCGCCGTAATATCCCCAAGGACAAATTCGCGGAATTTGGTGACGACGGCATCAAACTGATTCGCCTGTGTGTGCTGCTGCGTTTTGCGATCCTGTTCCACCACATCCGTGGCACGCAGGAGATGCCCCAGGTCAAACTGCGGGCCGATGGCGACAGCCTGGAAGTGATGTTCCCCAAAGGCTGGCTGGAAGAAAACCAGCTGACCCAGGCGGATTTTGCCCAGGAAGCGGAATGGTTGACGCGGGTGGGGATCAGTCTGAACCTGCGCTAGAGAACACCGAAAACAAATATGGGAGGGGGCTTGCCCCCGATGAGGGAGTGGCAGTCAACAGATTCAGTGACTGCTCCACCGTCATCGGGGGCAAGCCCCCTCCCACCTTTCAGACATCGTCGGTTTTTAGTTCACCGCCAGGATCGGGCTACCCAACTTTTCCAACAACGTTGCCTGCGCGCTGCGCGGGTTCTGGTTGCCGGTCGGGGTGTTGCGCACGTAGCGCCCGTCGGACTGCAGGCTCCAGCTGTGGGTGTTATCGGTCAGATAACTCTCCAGCTCTTTCTTGACCCGCATGATCAGCTTCTTGCCTTCCACCGGGAAACAGGTCTCGACGCGCTTATCGAGGTTACGTTCCATCCAGTCGGCGCTGGAGAGGAACATCTGCTCTTCGCCGCCGTTGAGGAAGTAGAACACGCGGGTGTGCTCCAGGAAGCGACCAATGATCGAACGCACATGGATGTTGTGCGAAACCCCGACGATTCCCGGACGCAGGCAGCACATGCCACGCACCACCAGGTCGATACGCACACCGGACTGGCTGGCCTTGTACAGCGCACGGATGATTTTCGGGTCGGTCAACGAGTTGAACTTGGCAATGATGTGCGCCGGCTTGCCGTCGAGGGCGAACTGGGTTTCGCGGGCAATCATGTCGAGCATGCCCTTCTTCAGGGTGAACGGCGCGTGCAGCAGCTTCTTCATGCGCAAAGTCTTGCCCATGCCGATCAACTGGCTGAACAACTTACCGACGTCTTCGCACAAGGCGTCGTCGGAGGTCAGCAGGCTGTAGTCGGTGTAAAGCTTGGCGTTACCGGCGTGGTAGTTGCCGGTGCCCAGGTGGGCATAACGCACGATCTCGCCGGCCTCGCGGCGTAGGATCAGCATCATCTTGGCGTGGGTCTTGAAGCCCACCACGCCGTAGATCACCACCGCACCGGCCGCTTGCAGACGGCTAGCCAGTTGCAGGTTGGACTCTTCGTCGAACCGCGCGCGCAGTTCGATAACCGCGGTGACTTCCTTACCGTTACGCGCGGCGTCCACCAGCGCATCGACGATTTCCGAGTTGGCGCCGGAGCGGTACAGGGTCTGGCGCACCGCCAATACATGGGGGTCCTTGGCGGCCTGACGCAGCAGGTCCACCACAGGCGTGAACGACTCGAAGGGGTGCAGTAGCAGAATGTCCTGCTTGCTCACGACGCTGAAGATGTTCTCGCTGTTTTGCAGCAGCTTGGGGATCTGCGGGGTGAACGGCGTGTATTGCAGCTCCGGGTGGCTGTCCAGACCGGTGATGCTGAACAGACGCGTGAGGTTGACCGGGCCATTGACCTGATACAGCTCGCTCTCGCCCAGGTTGAACTGCTTGAGCAGGTAGTCCGACAGGTGTTTGGGGCAGGTATCGGCCACCTCTAGACGCACCGCATCGCCGTAGCGCCGCGAGAACAGCTCGCCGCGCAGGGCACGGGCCAAGTCTTCGACGTCTTCGGAATCCAGCGCCAGGTCGGCGTTACGGGTCAGGCGGAACTGGTAGCAGCCCTTGACCTTCATGCCTTGGAACAGGTCGTCGGCGTGGGCGTGGATCATCGACGACAGGAATACATAGTTGTCGCCTGCGCCCCCCACCTCTTCCGGTACCTTGATGATCCGTGGCAACAAGCGCGGCGCCGGGATAATCGCCAGGCCGGAGTCGCGCCCGAAGGCGTCGATGCCTTCCAGTTCGACGATGAAGTTCAAGCTCTTGTTCACCAGCAGCGGGAACGGGTGAGTCGGGTCAAGGCCGATGGGGGTGATGATCGGCGCGATCTCGTCGCGGAAGTAGCGACGCACCCAGGTCTTGATCTTGGTGGTCCAGTGACGGCGACGGATAAAGCGGACCTGATGCTTTTCCAGTTCCGGCAGGAGAATGTCGTTGAGGATCGCGTATTGGCGATCCACATGGCCGTGGACCAGCTCGCTGATGCGCGCCAGGGCCTGGTGCGGCTGCAGGCCGTCGGCGCCGGCCTGTTCGCGGGCAAAAGTGATTTGCTTTTTAAGGCCCGCCACGCGGATTTCGAAGAACTCATCCAGGTTGCTGGAGAAGATCAGCAGGAACTTCAGCCGCTCCAGCAAGGGATAAGACTCATCCAGCGCCTGCTCCAACACGCGAATGTTGAATTGCAGTTGCGACAGCTCGCGATGAATGTACAGGCTGCTGTCATCCAGATTGACCACCGGCGGCGCCGGGGCTGGCACCGGCACTTCAGCGACGACGGGCGCGAGCGGCTCATGTTCCGGGGGTGTCTCGGAGACTTGCTCCACCACCGGGTGGGCGTCTTTTACGGCAACTTCGGAGAGTCCTTCGGTATTCATCGAGTGTCCTGTGAGAGCTACGGTTGCGCTCTAAGCAATTGGGCGGCGCGGGCGGCAAAGTAGGTCAGAATGCCATCAGCTCCGGCACGTTTAAAGGCAGTCAGGGATTCAAGGATCACTCCCTCACTCAACCATCCATTCTGTATTGCGGCCATGTGCATCGCGTATTCGCCGCTGACCTGATAAACGAAGGTCGGCACCTTGAACTCCTCTTTGACCCGATAAAGGATGTCCAGGTACGGCATTCCGGGCTTGACCATCACCATGTCAGCCCCTTCGGCCAGATCGGCGGCCACTTCGTGCAAGGCCTCATGGCTGTTGGCCGGGTCCATCTGGTACGAAGCCTTATTGGCTTTGCCCAGGTTCAGCGCCGAGCCCACCGCGTCGCGGAACGGGCCGTAGTAGGCGCTGGCGTACTTGGCCGAGTAGGCCATGATCCGCACATTGACGTGACCGGCCAGCTCCAGGGCTTCGCGAATCGCCTGGATGCGTCCGTCCATCATGTCCGATGGCGCCACCACCTGCGCCCCGGCCGCAGCGTGGGACAACGCCTGCTTGACCAGCGCATCGACGGTGATGTCGTTCTCAACATAGCCGTCGGCGTCCAGAATGCCATCCTGACCATGGGTGGTGAACGGGTCCAGCGCCACGTCGGTGATCACCCCCAACTCCGGGAAGCGTTCGCGCAATGCGCGGGTGGCGCGCTGAGCAATACCTTGCGGGTTCCAGGCTTCGGCAGCATCCAGGGACTTGAGTTCAGTGGGCGTGACGGGAAACAACGCCAGCGCCGGAATACCCAGTTCAACCCAGCCAGCCGCCTCCTCAAGCAGCAGGTCGATGGTCAAACGCTCCACCCCAGGCATCGACGTCACGGCTTCGCGGCGGTTCTCACCGTCCAGCACAAACACCGGCAGGATCAGATCATCGGTCGTCAGCACGTTTTCACGCACCAGGCGGCGAGAAAAATCATCACGGCGATTGCGACGCAGGCGGGTAGCGGGGAACAGGCGATTGGCAGGGGTAAAGCTCACGACAGACTCCTGAGCCCGGGTTCACGGGCGAGCGTTGCAGTTATAAGCGGCCATTATGACGAAGGAATGACAGTTGTGCTTATCGATGCGACCTGTCGTCGCATTCGTCGTTTATGTAGGAATTGTTCACTTCGTGACACATCTCGATACTTTCATGAATGTTCGCGAAGGCGTAGGCTGCGCGTTCATTTCGCCAGCACCCAGACCATGCTTCAACAATTTCTGCATGACTTCGGCTACTTTGCCCTCTTCCTCGGCACCTTCTTCGAAGGCGAAACCATCCTGGTGCTCGCAGGCTTTCTGGCGTTCCGTGGTTACATGGATATCAACCTGGTGGTGGTCGTTGCCTTCTTCGGCAGCTACGCCGGCGACCAGCTCTGGTACTACATGGGACGCAAGCATGGCCGCAAGCTGCTGGCGCGCAAGCCGCGCTGGCAACTGATGGGTGACAAGGCCCTGGAGCATATCCGCAAGCATCCGGACATCTGGGTGCTGAGCTTTCGCTTCGTCTACGGCTTGCGCACCGTGATGCCGGTGGCAATCGGGCTGTCCGGCTACCCGCCGTTACGCTACTTGATCCTTAATGGCATCGGTGCCGCGATCTGGGCCGCCGCGCTGGGCGCAGCGGCTTACCACTTTGGCGCCGTGCTCGAAGGCATGCTCGGCAGCGTCAAGAAGTACGAGCTGTGGGTGTTGGGCGCATTGCTGGTACTGGGTTTTGGCCTGTGGGTGCGCCGCCGCTTCAAAAACGCGCGTATCGCCCGGCAGGCATGCGCCGACGCACAAGCCCAGAGCGCTGCCGAGCCGGTGCCGGTGGAGAAACCTAAGACGCCAGTCGAGTAAGCCGGCTTCTGCAGCAGTAGAGGGCGATCACGCTGAGCAAGCTGTAACTGGCCAGGCCCAGCCAGCCCAGGCTGCTTGCCGGCCATAGCCCGACCAACGGCGCCAGCCATACCAGCGGCGCATTCAGCGCCAGGCGCAGCAGCTCAGCCTTCAACGCCCACGGGCGATTTTCCAGGGCCACGCCTAAGGTAAACAGCCCCAACGCCATCGCCCCCCAACCCAGGACCAGCGCCGCCGTGGGCAGACCTTCGCCGACGTTCATCAAGTAACTGCCAAACCCCACATACGCCGCAAATTGCACGGCCACGTAAACCTGCTGACGCACATCCAGCGGCACTTCGTATTTGCGGAACTGGCTCAAGTCGGGCTTAACCAATGGGTATTTGGCCTTCACATCCGCCGGGCGCCAGCCGGTACGCATAAACCAGATACGCAGCTTGTCCCACAGGCTCTGCGTTCGCCGCGCATCGCTACACAGTTGCGCATAGAACTGCAGATTGGCCCACAACGGGTTCCAACTGGCCAGGGGCGTGCTCACGCCGAAAATCACCGGTTCGTTTTCGTCTTCTTCTTGGAAACTGCCGAACAGGCGGTCCCAAATAATGAACACCCCACCGTAGTTGCGATCCATGTAGAGAGCGTTCTGTGCATGGTGGGCCCGATGATTGGACGGAGTAACGAAGAACCACTCGAACCAGCCGAGCTTGGGCACATGCCGTGTATGGACCCAGAATTGATACAGCAAATTGAGCGACGCCACGCTGATAAACACCACCAATGGCACGCCGACCACCGCCAGGGGCAGGTAGAAAATCCAGCTCAGCAGAAACCCCGTGCTGGTCTGGCGCAGGGCCGTGGTGAGGTTGTAGTCCTCGCTCTGATGGTGCACCGAGTGCGCGGCCCACAGAATATTGCGCTCATGCCCCATGCGATGCAGCCAGTAGTAGCAGAAGTCATAGAACACAAAGGCGAACAGCCACGTCCAAGGGCTCTGCGCCGGCAAATCGAACAGCGCCAGATGCTTGAGAGCGAACGCGTAGGTCAACACGCCCACGCCCTTGGTCAACAGCCCCGTGGTGGTAGACAGCACACCGGTGCTCAGGCTGTTGATGGCATCCGCCACCCGGTAATTGCGCTGTCCGCGCCAACGGTCGGCAAGCAGCTCCACCACGATCAAGGCAATGAAAAACGGTACCGCGTAAGGCACGAAGTCCATGGGCAAGTCCGGTCTATTTTTGTTACATCAAGATTAGGTGCAGCGCTGTGAGATCCCATTGGCAACAGGTTACAAATTAGTAGACATTTAACGCCAAGAACCCAGGAGAAATGCCCATGAGCAAAAAGATTGCAGTGATCCTTTCCGGCTGCGGCGTGTACGACGGCGCAGAGATCCACGAAAGCGTGATCACTTTGCTGCGCCTGGATCAGCGCGGCGCTCAGGTCCAATGTTTCGCACCCGATATCGAGCAACACCACGTCATCAATCACCTGACCGGCGAAGAAATGCCAGAAACGCGCAACGTGCTGGTGGAGTCGGCGCGCATCGCCCGTGGCGAGGTGAAGGACATCAGCCTGGCCAATGTCGACGACTTCGATGCTCTGATCGTACCCGGCGGGTTTGGCGCGGCGAAGAACCTGTCGAATTTTGCCAGCGAAGGCACCGCATGCAGCGTCAACCCGCAGGTGCTGGCGTTTGCGGAGGCCTTCGCCGAGGCGAGCAAACCCGTAGGGCTGATCTGCATCTCGCCGGCCCTGGCCGCGAAGATCTACGGCCCGGGCGTAACCTGCACCATCGGCAACGATGCCGACACCGCAGCCGCCCTGGGCAAGATGGGCGCCACTCACCAGGAGTGCACGGTTGAAGACATCGTCGAGGACAAAGCGCGCAAACTGGTAAGCACGCCGGCCTATATGCTGGGCAAGAACATCGGCGAGGTGGCGTCAGGCATCAATAAGTTGGTGGATCGCGTGCTGGAGCTGACCCACGAGAACGACGAGTGATCGCCTGACCGGCACTATGCGGTAAGCCGCTCCACCCTCAACCCTGGCGCATCAGTTGCGTAAGGATTCGGTCCAGCGCATTGGCAAACGCCTGCTTATCCTTCTCCCCATGGGGCGGTGGTCCGCCGCCCATCTGGCCCTGTTCACGCAAGTCGGTGAACAGGTTGCGCACCGCCAACCGCTCGCTCATGTTCGCCGGGCTGAACTCCTTGCCTCGCGGGTCCAGCGCGGTGACACCCTTTTTCACCAAGCGATCGGCCAGTGGCACGTCGCTGCAGATCACCAACTCGCCGGGCACCGCGTGCTCAACCAGGTAGTCATCGGCGGCGTCCGGGCCGCTGGGTACCACGATCAGCTTCACGCAGGCAAAAGCCGGTTTGATCTGGCTCTGCCCGGCCACCAGCACCACCTCGAACTGGCGCTTGAGGGCGAACTTCACCACCAGGTCCTTGGCCGCGCGCGGGCAGGCGTCGGCATCGATCCAGACGCGCACGGTTATACCGCCACTCGGCGCTTCTCGGCCAAACGACTGCGGCCGTACAGCACCACAATCGCCAGGATCGCCACCACCTGCGCACTCAGCGAGTAAGCGTCGGCGTGGATGCCCAGCCAGTCGAAGTCAAAGAACGCCACCGGCCGTGTACCGAATACACCCGCCTCCTGCAATGCCTTGACACCATGCCCAGCGAACACCACCGACAGCGCGCACAGCAGCGCCGCGTTAATACCGAAGAACAGCGCCAGCGGCAGCTTCGCCGAGCCGCGCAGGATCACCCAGGCCAGCCCCACCAGCAGCACCAGCGCGGTGGCGCCCCCCGCCAACACTGCGTTATGCCCAGCCGGGCCGGCTTGCAGCCACAAGGTTTCGTAGAACAGGATCACTTCGAACAGCTCGCGGTATACCGAGAAAAACGCCAGCACCGCAAAACCGAAGCGTCCACCGCCGCCCACCAGGCTGCTCTTGATGTAGTCCTGCCAGGCCGCCGCGTGGCGCCGGTCGTGCATCCACACTCCCAGCCACAGCACCATCACGCTGGCGAACAACGCCGTGCACCCTTCCAGCAATTCACGCTGGGCACCGCTGACATCAATCACATACGCCGCCAACGCCCAGGTAGCCAGGCCGGCCAACAGCGCCAAACCCCAGCCGGCGTTGACGCTACGCACCGCCGATTGCTGGCCGGTATTACGCAGGAACGCCAGGATCGCCGCCAGCACCAGGATCGCTTCCAGGCCCTCACGCAGCAGGATCAGCAAACCGGAGATGTAACTCAATGACCAGCTCAGGCCATCGCCACCGAGCAAACCGGCCGATGCGGCGAGCTTGGCTTTGGCCACGTCCAGGCGTTGTTGCACCTGCTCGATCGGCAACCCGTCCTGCAACGACTGCCGATAGGCCATCAGGGCCTTTTCGGTGTCTTTGCGCACGTTGGCGTCGACGTTGTCCAGGGAGCTTTCCACCAGCTCGAAGCCTTCCAGGTACGCCGCTACCGACAGGTCATAGGCTTGTTCGTGATCGCCATTGCGGTACGCAGCCAGGCTCTTGTCCAAGGTGCTCGCGGTGTAGTCGAGCAACTGTGCCGGGCCGCGCTTGACCTGCGGCGGCTGCGCACGCTGGGCGCGGAAGGCCGCGGCAGCTGCGGCGCCGTCAGCGGCCAGCACTTCATTGGGGGTACGACGGGCCAGGTCGGCGAGGTTGAACGGCTGCTCGCTCTTGGCGGCCGCCGGGTCGGCGGTAAATTCGGCGATGTAGGTGGCCAGGTCCCAACGCTGGCGGTCATCCAATTGATCGGCGAACGCCGGCATGTCGGTGCCTTCGACGCCCAGGCCCAAGGTGTTGTAGATCGCGTAGAGACTCAGGCGATCCAGCCGCGCGGCGTCCCGCAGATTCGCCGGCGGCGGCGTAAGGCCCACACCTGCCGGCCCATCGCCAGCGCCAGAATTGCCGTGGCACACCGAGCAATGCTGGGCGTAGAGGGGTGCGCCGCGCGTTGGGTCGGGCGTGATGGCCGGGGCCTGGCTCACTTCATAAGCCACCGCCAACTTGGCGCCCAACTGCCGAGCTTGGCGGGCAACGGTGGCACCGTCCTGACGAGCGGTCACCGCCACGCGCAGTTCTTCGACGCCCGTTACCAGTTCGGCGCGTTCCGGCTTGGCCGGCAAGTCCGCCACCAAACCCTGCAACACCCCAAGGAACTCAACTTGTTCACGGTATTCCGAAGGGTCCACCACCTTGCCTGCGTCGACCGTCGGCGGGTAATCCGCACCGATGTAGTCCAGCAAATGCAGGGCTTGGGGCGCGCCCTCGGCCGTTGCGGCCAACAGGTTGAAGCTGCACGACATCAACGCCGGCAACACCAGCCAGGCGAGAAAACGGTGGGGGGCAGTCATGAATGAATCTCAAAGGGAAATACGAAGTAACACATTGTTTAACGTTAAGGGCTTTGACTCAAGCCGTTCGTGATTTAGCACACCTGAGCGCAACCGTTTAATCCGTCAGTAGTGGCATTTTTGTTAATCGCATCACAGCAAAAAGCCATTGTTTTGCCAGTTATGGCGCCTATAATGCCGCGCCCTGTTAGTGCGAAAGGGAATGTCATTCCGGATTTTTATGCGAAATGACCACATTGGCTGACAACTTTCAGGGAAGAAATCTGCATGGCATTTCGCGCTTTAACCCCGCTCACGCTCGCGGCGGTAACCTTGCTGTCCGGTTGTTCGATGTTCCGCAGCTACGACACCGAGCTGCAAGCCACTAACCAGCAACTGGCCACCGGCAACGTCGATGCCGCCCTGACCCTGCTGGAAAAGAACAACACCGGCGAAGACAAAGACCTGCTCTATTTCTTCGAAAAAGGTGAATTGCTGCGCGCCAAAGGCGACCTCACCGGCAGCCAGACCGCCTGGCGCAGCGCGGACCTGCAAGTCTTCAAGTGGGAAGAATCGGTCAAGTTCGATAGCGCGAAGTACCTCGCCCAGTTCGGCAGCTTCGTGGCCAACGACAAGGTTCGGCGCTACGAAGGCTACGACTACGAAAAAGTCATGCTGACCACCCAGATGGCCCTGAACCTGCTGGCCGTGAACGACTTCGACGGCGCCCGCACCGAGATCAAGAAAACCCACGAACGCGAAGCGGTGATCGCCGAGCTGCGCGATAAGGAATACCTCAAGCGCGAGGGCGAAGCCGAGCGAGAAGGCGTGACCACCCAGTTGAAAGACCTGAACGGTTACCCGGTGGAAGCCCTGAACGCCCCAGAGGTGGTCGGCCTGAAAAACAGTTACCAGAGCGCGCTCAGCCATTATCTTGCCGGCTTCGTCTATGAAGCCCTGGGCGAAAAAGACCTGGCCGCCCCTGGCTATCGCAAGGCAGCCGAATTGCGCCCTAACACTCCGCTGCTGGAACAGGCCTTGCGGGACCTGGACAAGTCCAAGGTCGGCGCCAATGAAACCGACGTGCTGATTGTGGTGCAGAGCGGCCTTGCGCCGGCCCGCGACTCGATCCGCCTGCCGTTGCCGATCCCCATCAACGGCAACCTGGTGATTACCCCGCTGTCGTTCCCGGTAATCAAAGCCGACACCTCCACCGCCACCTTCGCCCAGATCGGGGTGGACGGCCAGCAACAGAACCTCACCGCGCTCAACAGCACCACTGCCATGTCCCGCCGCGCCCTGCGTGACGACATGCCGGGGATCATCCTGCGCACTACCGTACGCGCAGTCAGCCGTGGTGTGGCGCAGAACAACCTGAACAAGACCAACCCTATGGCCGGCCTGGTGCTGGGCATCGCCTCGGCCGTGACCGAAGGCGCCGACACCCGCACTTGGCGCACCTTGCCGGACATGACCCAAGTGACGCGCCTGCGCCTCAAGCACGGCGAGCACCAGGTCAGCCTGCCCAACGCATTGGGCGGCACGCTGGTGACGGTCAAGGCCGATCAGCGCTACCAGGTGATCACCCTGCGCGTGGTGGGCAATCAGGTGTTCGCCGGCGGCCTCGCGACCCATGTGGTGCCGAGCAGCACGCCCCAGGCGATCGCCACCCTCAAACAACCTTAAGGAGCACGCTATGCGTCATTTCATCCTCGGCGCTTTGGCGCTGGTCCTGCTCGCCGGCTGCGCCACCCCGCCGCCACCGGCACCCGGCAGCGCCGCCAGCAAAATCGTCGTGATGGGTAAATTCAAGGGCATCGCCGTCGGCGCTATCCGCGTCGCGCGGGAGAACGGCTTCCTGACCGCCAAAGTGCAACTGAGCAACATCACCAGCAGCAACCAGACGATGTATTACCGCTTCGCCTGGCTGGGCGCCGACGGCTTCCCGGTAGGCGACGAAGAGACCTGGAAAGTGCTCACCCTGTATGCCAACCAGGCCACTTTCCTGCCGGCCATCGCCAACCTGCCCCAGGCGGCGGATTTCCGTCTTGAAGTGAAAACCCCTTGAGCCGCTCATCCTTTCTGAGAGATTTCCCCATGTTTGCACGCTTCTCGATGCTCGCCGTGGTCGCCGTTCTGGCCAGCGGTTGCGCCAATACCTCGCCAGTACTCGGCAGCAAGAACATCAACTACGGCGATACCAAGGCCGTGGAAACAGTCACCAACGAGTTCGGCTCCACCGACTTGCAGATGATCGCCGAAAGCATGACCCGCTCCCTGGCCCAGTCCGGCGTGCTGCGAGGCCGCCCGGTGGTGCAGGTGTATGACGTGAAGAACAAGACCAGCGAGTACATCGATACCCGCGAGATCACCACGTCGATCAAGACTCAGTTGATGAAGACTGGCACCGCGCGCTTCGCCAGCGACAACACCGACATGCAGAGCCAGGTCGACCAGCTCAAGCTGCAAAACCAGAGCGGCCTGTACAAGAAGTCCACGGTCAGCAAGACCGGCAACATGATCGCCGCGCAGTACCGTCTGGAAGGCTCCATCAGCTCCATTGTCAAACGCAGCGCGGACTACAAGGACGTGTTTTACAAGTTCAGCCTGCAACTGATCGACGTCGAAAGCGGCGTGGCCGAATGGATGGACGAAAAAGAAATCCGCAAAACCACGGAGCGCTAAGCAATGCGTGTATGGACCGGCATGATCGGCCTGCTGTGCGCCTTTGGCGCCTCGGCCGCGCCTAAGATCGCGGTGACCGACCTGGCCTACGAGGCACGGGTCGAGGAATACATCCACCAGGTCTCGGCCAGCGACACCTTCCAGGCCAGCGCTTATCACGCCAGTGGCGCCTCCAATTACAGCGAGTACGAAAGCCGTACCAGCTATATCGAGCAGACCGAGCTGCGTAAATTCAGCGGTGATATCAAGGGCGAGATCCTCAAGTCACGGCAGTTCCAGCTGGTGCAGGGCACGCCCTACACCGCCGATGCTAAGGGTGACGTCTACGACGTGATCAAACGCATCAAGGCCGGCCACTTCAAGGGTGCCGATTATGTGCTGTTCGGCACGTTGTCGGACATCGACTTCACCCAGGACATCAACGCCCTGGACAACACCAACAGTTACTCCGCGGTGCTGGGCCTGACATTGGTGGCGGACTTCAGCCTGATCAACACCCGTACCTACGAGATCACCTCGGCGTTTACCGCCATGGGCGAAGGCCAGGACACCAAACTGGTCAACAGCCGTGACATCCGCGTGAGCTTGAACCGGCCACGGGTGGTGAAGGAAGTGTCGAAAGCGCTGGGTGAGGATGTGGCCAGGCAGTTGGCAGAACAGTTGGGCGGTGGCTACCAGGAACCTGGCCAGCCGGCACCGCGTAACAACCTGCCAAGGGATGAAGCGCCGAAGATTCTGCGCTGAGCGGTAATCCCCCAGGCAACACAAAACCAATGTGGGAGGGGGCTTGCCCCCGATGGCGGTGCCTCAGCTACAGCTAAGCTGACTGACACGCTGCTATCGGGGGCAAGCCCCCTCTCACACGTTTAGCGACCGAGCTTTACGCCGTTGCGCGATGCAAGCTGGCCAGGAAACCCGCTGCCCCCACGAACAATCCGGCAAACGTTCGGTTTACCCGCTTTTGCTGCGTGGGCGTGCGCAACAGGCGTAGGACTTTGGACGCCAACCCCGTATAGCCCGCCATCACGATCATATCGACGCTGATCATCGTCGCGCCGATGATCAAATACTGAGCCAGCAACGGCGCCTGCGGGTTCACGAATTGCGGCAACACCGCGAGCATGAACACCAAGGCCTTGGGGTTGCTGGCGTTGACCAGGAAGCCACGGAACATCATCGCCATCGGCTTGCCGATGGGGCGTACGGCCGCGTCATCGGTCATGTCCAGCGGCAAGGCACGCCATTGCTTAATGGCCAGGTACACGAGGTACGCCACACCAAACCATTTGATCGCATAGAACGCGGTGGACGACGCAGCCAGGATGGCACCCAGGCCACCCGCCACCACGGCAATCTGCATCGCCAGGCCCAGTTGCAGGCCGATGGCGTTCCAGTAACCGCGTAAAAAACCGTATTGCAGGCCGCTGGACATCGACGCAATGGCGCCGGCGCCCGGGGAAAGGGAGATGATCCAACTGGCCAGGAAAAAGGCCAGCCATGTATCGAGAGCCATGACATACCTCGCGTGAGAATAAGCGGTGGAGCCTTAAGCTAACTCCGCCGACCAGAGGCTGGCTATCGGTTTTTATCACCGTGCAGGCTAGCGATCGCCCGGAAACACGTGGGTACCTGGCCAACGCCGTACCGAACGCTGGAAAAACAGACTGTTAGGCACCTGCACGATCGCGCTGTCGGTACCGGCGGCCTCCACTTCAACCAGTGTGGTGTAGAGCAAATTGATTGCCACCACCCGCCCCTTGACGCCCGGTTTGTCGACGGTATCCACCAACTCGACAATGTCGCCGAGACGAAATGGGCCGACGGTAAAGATCAGAACCGCGCAAAGCAGGTTGGACAATACCGACCACATGGCGAAGAACGCCACGGCGGCGACCGCCACGAAGCCCGACAGTGCCGTCCACAACACGGTGGCGGATACACCCAGGCGCTCCAGAACAAAAATCAGCGCACTCCCCATGATCAGCCAGCGCAGGCCGCCGCGTAGTGGCATCAGCAGCTGCGGTGGGAATGGGTAGCGCTCGCCCAGGCGCGTAAGGACTTTGCTCACAAAGCGCTGCGCCAGGTAACCGGCCAGCAGGATCAACAGGATCTGCACGCCAATCCACACGGGCTCGATCCACTGTGCCGGCAACTGCAACGCTTCCATCAGGACAGCGCCTCCAGCTCCGCTTGCAGGGTTTCGAGCAGTTCGAGGGCTTCCATCCAGGCTTCCTCCAATTGCCCTTCGCGCACCTTGAGCTTGGCCTGTTCGGCGAGCAGGTCACGCAGTTCGTCCTTGCGCGCGGCTTCGTACACGGCGCTGTCGCCGAGGCTGGCTTCGATCTTGGCCAAGCGCTCATGCACCTTGCCCAGCTCAGCTTCCAGCTTGTCGGCTTCGCGCTTGTGCGGCGCCAGCTGCTGACGCAATGCAGCGGCGGCCTGGCGCTGGGCCTTCTTATCGGTTTTGTCCGGATTCACCGGGGTGTTGCTCACCGGCGCATTGCGCAGGCGGTAATCGGTCAGCCAACGGGCGTAGTCGTCGAGGTCGCCATCGAATTCTTCGACTTTGCCATCGGCCACCAGCAGGAAGTTATCCGTGGTGCTCTTGAGCAAGTGCCGATCGTGGGACACCACCAATACCGCACCACTGAACTCTTGCAACGCCATGGTCAGCGCCAGGCGCATTTCCAGATCCAGGTGGTTGGTCGGTTCGTCGAGCAGCAACAGGTTCGGACGATCCCAGGCGATCAGGGCCAAGGCCAGACGGGCTTTCTCGCCGCCGGAAAAATTCAGCACCGGCTCATCGATGCGCGCGCCACGGAAGTCGAAGCCACCGAGGAAGTCACGCAGGGTCTGCTCGCGCTCGGTCGGCGCCAGGCGTTGCAGGTGCAGCAACGGGCTGGCCTTGGCGTCGAGGGAATCCAACTGATGCTGGGCGAAGTAACCCACCACGGTGTTCTCGCCACGGGTCAAGCGACCGGCCAGAGGTTCCAGCTCACCCGAGAGGTTCTTGATCAGGGTCGATTTACCCGCGCCGTTAGGCCCCAGCAAACCGATACGCGCCCCCGGCGTGAGTTGCAGCTTGACCTTCTCCAGGATGGTTTTGTCGCCATAACCCAGGCGCGCATCCGAAAGATCCAGCAGTGGGCTCGAAATCTTCACCGACTCGCGGAACACGAAGTCGAACGGCGAATCGACGTGAGCTGCCGACAATTCTTCCATGCGCTCCAGCGCCTTGATCCGGCTCTGTGCTTGGCGGGCCTTGGTGGCCTGAGCCTTGAACCGGGCAATGTAACTTTCCATGTGCGCACGTTGCGCCTGCTGCTTCTCGTAAGCTTGTTGTTGCTGGGCCAGGCGTTCGGCACGCGCACGCTCGAACGCGGTGTAGCCGCCGCGGTAGAGGGTGATTTTTTTCTGCTCGACATGGGCGATGTTATCGACCACGGCGTCGAGGAAATCCCGGTCGTGAGAGATCAGCAGCAAAGTGCCCTGATAGCTCTTGAGGAAGTCTTCCAGCCACAGGATCGCATCGAGGTCCAAGTGGTTGGTCGGTTCGTCGAGCAGCAACAGGTCCGAGGGGCACATCAGCGCCTGGGCCAAGTTCAGGCGCATCCGCCAGCCGCCGGAGAAGTCGGCGACCGGGCGGTCCATCTGTTCGTTGGTAAACCCAAGGCCGGCGAGCATCTTGCGAGCGCGGGCGTCGGCGGTGTAGCCGTCGGCGCTGTCGAGCTCCGAGTGCAGGCGCGCCAGAGCTGCGCCATCCTGGGCCTTCTCGGCTTCGGCCAGGTCGTGTTGCACCTGGCGCAAGCGCAGGTCGCCATCGAGCACGTAGTCGATCGCGATGCGGTCCAGGGTGTCGATCTCCTGGCGCATATGAGCGATGCGCCAGTCGGCCGGCAGCAGGCAGTCGCCGGAGTCCGGGGTCAGTTCACCCAGCAACAGGGCGAACAGCGTGGATTTGCCGGCGCCGTTGGCACCAATCAGGCCGGCTTTGTGACCGGCGTGCAGGGTCAGCTCGGCGTCTTCGAGAAGACGTTGCGGGCCACGCTGTAATGTTAGGCTTTGAAGTCGGATCATAATGGCGGCGGAGTCTACCAGCTTCGTTGGCCGCTGGCTTGGGTGTGACTATGTGCGCTGACCTGTGGAGCTTTGCTCTCTCGATTTACGCCCGTCCGGGTATGGAAGCCGCCTGCCTGCGGTTGCAGGCGCAAGGGGCCGATGTGTGCCTGATGCTGTGCGGCGTCTGGCTGGAACAGCGCGGCGTTATTCTGACCGACGAGCGAGTGCAGGCACTCAAGCACATCGCCGGGCCTTGGCAGACGCAGGTGATCGAGCCGTTGCGCCAATTGCGCGTGCAATGGCGAGCGAGCGCGCAGCACGACCAGCCGCTGGCGGCCTTAAGGGAACGGATCAAGTCGATGGAGCTGGAAGCCGAACGGCACTTGTTGATGCGTCTTGAAGGGCTGGCCGAGACATGGCCATCGGGCAAGCGGGCAGATCAACAAAGATGGTTGGAAAGACTGGCGGCCGAGGATGCCGCCAACCTTGACCACGACGCGCTGCAGCAGCTGCGCGTCGCGGCCACCGGCGCTTAGGAAGCGCTGGTTGGGGTAGTGCTTGGCGCTGCCGGTGCAGGGGTGCTGCTTGCCGGTGCGGTTGGAGCGGTGGCGGCTGCCGGGGTCGCTGCCGAAGTGGCCGGCGTAGGCTTCGCAGCGGCCGGCTTGGCGGCAGCAGGTTTGGCTACTGGCTTAGCGGCGGCGGGCTTAGCTGCTGGTTTGGCTGCTGGCTTAGCGGCAGCGGTTTTAGCTGCTGGCTTGGCGGCTGGCTTAGCGGCAGCGGTTTTAGCTGCTGGTTTGGCGGCTGGCTTAGCGGCAGCGGTTTTAGCTGCTGGTTT